>NZ_JBEXJK010000085.1:0-25176 GCF_040609095.1 Kitasatospora sp. NPDC004799 | reverse complement strand
GCCGCGGACGCGTCCGCGGCGGGCCCTGCCGGTGTCGGCGGTGGTGGGACCGGTCAGTCGCGGCGCAGCCCGCGGTCCAGCGCGGCGATCGCGCTGCCCCGGGCGTCGTCGCCGTCCAGGGACCAGACCATCACCCCGGCCAGGTCGTTCCAGCGCGCGTACCGGGCCTTCTGGGTGAGCACCTCGGCGGTGTCGTAGCTGTAGAAGGTGGTGCCGTCGTACTTCCAGGACGCGCCGTGGTCGCGGTCCAGGTGGACCGTGCCCGGCAGCGCGTTGATCTCCTGGTACGAGTGGTCGGGCGCGGCCGCGGTGGCGCTCTGGAAGAGGCCGCCGCGCTTGCCGGGGGCGACGCCGGTCCAGCCGTGGCCGTACAGCGGGGCGCCGAGGACGAGCTGGTCGGCGGGCAGGCCGCGCTCCTGGTAGTGCACGACGGACTTGTCGGCGCTGCGCTGGCGCGGGTCCGGGTCGGCCGGGTCGGAGTACAGCGGGGCCTGGTGGTTGGCCGGGCCCTTGCCCTCCCACGGGCCGTGCAGGTCGTAGGTCATAACGTTCAGCCAGTCCACCGACTCGCTGAGCTGCGGCAGTTCGAGCCGGTCGGCGACGGTCTCGTTGGCGGCCACGGCGGCGGTCAGCAGGTAGTGCTTGCCCTTCTTCCCGCTCAGCGCGTCCAGCTGCTCCCGGAACTCCCGCATCAGCAGGGTGAAGTTGCGGCCGTCCTCGGGGCGGACCACGTTGCCCGCGTCCCCGCCGCCGCCCGGGTACTCCCAGTCGATGTCGATGCCGTCGAAGACGCCCGCGGCCGCGCCCCGGCCGCCCTCCGGGGAGTCCGCCAGCACCGGCACGTCGCCCTTGAGGTAGAGGTCGATGCAGGAGGAGACGAACTTCTTGCGGGCCTCGTCGGTGGCGGCCGCGTCGGAGAAGTACTTGGACCAGGACCAGCCGCCCAGCGAGATGACCGTGCGCAGCTGGGGGTTCTTCGCCTTGAGCTTGCGCAGCTGGTTGAAGTGGCCCTTCAGCTTCTGGCCCGGGGCGTCGGCCACGCCGTCCACCGACTCGGCGGCGGAGAAGGCGCGCTGGTAGTCGTTGCGGGCGTCGCCCTGGCCGGCCTCGTTGCTCTCGAAGCAGGTGCCGTCGGCGGAGACGTTGCCGAAGGCGTAGTTGATGACGGTGAGCCTGGCCGCCTGGCCGGACTCCTGGACCCGCTTGGCGGAGCTGTCGGCGCCCCACTGGGTGAAGTAGCCGACCCGCTGGCCCTTCAGCTTCGGGCCGTGCCGACCGTCGGCGGCGTCGGCGGTGGCGGGGGCGGCGAGCAGCGCGGCGACGGTGGCGGCGAGCAGGGCTGAGGCGCGAGTGGGCATACCGGACCTGTTCTCTGAAGCGGCGTCAAATGGTCTGGACCAGATGAGAGAGAGGTTTAGTCCATCCGCCGTTCACCGCACAAGGGGGCGGGCCCGGCCGGCGCAGCATGCAAAAGGCCGGTGCGGCATGCAAAAGGGGCCGGACCGCGGGGTGCGGTCCGGCCCCTTCAGGCCTGGGGCCCGGATCAGCCGATCAGCGAGCGCAGCACGTACTGCAGGATGCCGCCGTTGCGGTAGTAGTCCGCCTCACCGGGGGTGTCGATGCGGACGACCGCGTCGAACTCCTTACCGGCCTCACCGTCACGGGCCGCCTTGACCTTGACGGTCTTCGGGGTGCGGCCCTCGTTGAGCTCGGTCACGCCGGTGATGGAGAAGGTCTCCTCGCCGGTCAGGCCGAGGGACTCGGCGTTCTCGCCCTCCGGGAACTGCAGCGGCAGGACGCCCATGCCGATCAGGTTCGAGCGGTGGATGCGCTCGTACGACTCGGCGATGACGGCCTTGACGCCCAGCAGCGCGGTGCCCTTGGCGGCCCAGTCGCGGGACGAGCCGGAGCCGTACTCCTTGCCGGCCAGGACGACCAGCGGGATGCCGGCGGCCTGGTAGTTCTGCGAGGCGTCGTAGATGAACGACACCGGCGCGTCGGCCTGGGTGAAGTCGCGGGTGTAGCCGCCCTCGGTGCCCGGCGCGATCTGGTTGCGCAGGCGGATGTTGGCGAAGGTGCCGCGGATCATCACCTCGTGGTTGCCGCGACGGGAACCGTAGGAGTTGAAGTCGCGCTTCTCGACACCGTTGGCGGTCAGGTACTGCGCCGCCGGGGTGCCCGGCTTGATGTTGCCGGCCGGGGAGATGTGGTCGGTGGTGACCGAGTCGCCCAGCTTGGCCAGGACGCGGGCGCCGGCGATGTCGGTCACCGGGCTCGGGGTCTTGGCCATGCCCTCGAAGTACGGGGGCTTGCGGACGTAGGTGGACTCGGTGTCCCACTCGAAGGTGTTGCCGGTCGGGACCGGGAGCGACTGCCAGCGGTGGTCACCGGCGAAGACGTCCTGGTAGCCCTTGTCGAACATGGCCTCGTCGATGGAGCCGGCGACGGTGTCGGCGACCTCCTGCTCGGACGGCCAGATGTCGGCGAGGAAGACGTCGTTGCCGTCGGCGTCCTGGCCCAGGGCGTCCTTGGTGATGTCGACGTTCATGTTGCCGGCGAGGGCGTAGGCGACCACCAGCGGCGGGGAGGCCAGGTAGTTCATCTTGACGTCGGGGTTGATCCGGCCCTCGAAGTTGCGGTTGCCGGAGAGCACCGAGACGACCGCGAGGTCGGACTCGTTGACGGCGGCCGAGACCTCCTCGGGCAGCGGGCCCGAGTTGCCGATGCAGGTGACGCAGCCGTAGCCGACCAGGTTGAAGCCCAGCTTCTCCATGTACGGGAGCAGGCCGGCCTTCTCGTAGTAGTCCATGACGACCTTGGAGCCGGGCGCCAGGGTGGTCTTGACCCAGGGCTTGACGTGCAGGCCCTTCTCCACGGCCTTCTTCGCCAGCAGGGCGGCGCCCAGCATGACGGAGGGGTTGGAGGTGTTGGTGCAGGAGGTGATCGAGGCGATCACGACCGCGCCGTTGTCGATCTCGTAGGTCGAGCCGTCGGGGGCGGTGACGGCGGTCGGCTTCGAGGCCTCGGCGGAGTAGGTCGGCAGCGCCTCGGCGAACTTCTCGGCGGCCTCGGCCAGGATCACGCGGTCCTGCGGGCGCTTCGGGCCGGAGATCGACGGGACGACGGTGGAGACGTCCAGCTCGAGGTACTCGGAGTAGACCGGCTCGTGCGACGGGTTGTGCCAGAGACCCTGCTCCTTGGCGTACGCCTCGACCAGGGCGAGCTGCTGCTCGTCGCGGCCGGTGAGCTTCAGGTAGTTGATGGTCTCGGCGTCGATCGGGAAGATCGCGCAGGTCGAGCCGAACTCCGGCGACATGTTGCCGATGGTGGCGCGGTTGGCCAGCGGGATGGAGCCGATGCCGTCGCCGTAGAACTCGACGAACTTGCCGACCACACCGTGCTTGCGCAGCATCTCGGTGATGATGAGCACCAGGTCGGTGGCGGTGGTGCCGGCCGGCAGCTCGCCGGTCAGCTTGAAGCCGACGACGCGCGGGATCAGCATGGAGACCGGCTGGCCGAGCATGGCGGCCTCGGCCTCGATGCCGCCGACGCCCCAGCCCAGCACGCCCAGGCCGTTGACCATGGTGGTGTGCGAGTCGGTGCCGACGCAGGTGTCCGGGTAGGCCTGGCCGTTGCGGACCATGACGGTGCGGGCCAGGTGCTCGATGTTCACCTGGTGGACGATGCCGGTGCCCGGCGGGACGACCTTGAACTCGTCGAAGGCGGTCTGGCCCCAGCGCAGGAACTGGTAGCGCTCCTTGTTGCGGCCGTACTCGATCTCGACGTTCTGGGTGAACGCGTCCTTGGTGCCGAACTTGTCGGCGATGACCGAGTGGTCGATGACCAGCTCGGCCGGGGCCAGCGGGTTGATCTTGGCCGGGTCGCCACCCAGCTCCTTGACGGCCTCGCGCATGGTGGCGAGGTCGACCACGCACGGCACACCGGTGAAGTCCTGCATGATCACGCGGGCCGGGGTGAACTGGATCTCCTGGCTCGGCTGGGCGTTCTCGTCCCAGTTGCCGAGGGCGCGGATGTGGTCGGCGGTGATGTTCGCGCCGTCCTCCGTGCGGAGCAGGTTCTCCAGCAGCACCTTGAGGCTGTACGGCAGCCGCTCGGAACCCTCGACGGCGGAGAGCTTGAAGATCTCGTACGACTCGTCGCCCACCTGCAGCGAGCTGCGGGCGTCGAAGCTGTTCGCGGACACGACTGACTCCTTCTGGGTGCTTCGTGCGGTATCCGGCCGTCACGCGGTGGTAAGGTCAGCCTTACTTAGGCTTACCTTGCCCGCATCGCCGGTGAGCGCCTCTCGGCAAGTATCTTGATGTCGAGATATATCGTAGGACGCAGTTATCTCGATGTCGAGATAAACCATAGTGCATGCCATGGTTCACCGGTCGTCCGGGCCGCGCCGCTCGCGCTCCGGCCCGATCGGCCGGACCGCACCCGCCACGACGGGCGGCCGCCATCGGCAGCACCACCACAAGCTCACCACCGGAACCGCCGGTCGGCGAGGGGGCGGTGCCGGCCGGCGGGATCGCCCTCACCTGTTCCTCCTCCGTTACCGTCCGGTTCGCTCCCGGGCCGGGAACCGGCCCGCGGCCTCCGGCCGGGCAGCTTGGGCGCCGGGGCGGGCAGCGCGGGCGTCGGGCCCGGCGCCACCGGCCGAGGGCCGTCCCGGTACCGTGGCCGGAGAGTTGACGTGCGGGAACGGGCAGGGGCCGACTGATGATCGTGGTGGACGCATCCGCACTGGTGCTGGCGCTCGCCGACCAGGGCCCGCGCGGGGCCCGGGCCCGCGAGGAGCTCGCCGCCGCCGACGAGTGGCTGGCGCCCGAGCACGTCGTGGTCGAGGTGATGCAGTCGCTGCGCGGCCTCTACCTGGCCAAGGAGCTGACCGCCGAGCGGGTCGCCGAACTCGCCGGCGAACTCGCCGAGGTGGCGGTCCGCAGGGTGCGCAAGGTCGAGGTGGCCCCGCTGCTCGGCCGGATCTGGGAGCTCAAGGACAACCTCACCCCGGACGACGCCGCGTACGTCGCGGTCGCCGAGCGGTACGGGGTGCCGCTGGTCACCGCCGACCTGCGGCTGATGCGGGCCAGCGGGCCGCGCTGCGAGATCCGGGGCATCCAGCGGGACTAGGTCCCGTCCGGCCGAGAGCGCCGCGGGCCGGGTGTCCTCGGGGCGCCGGCCGCGTTAGCAGGGCGACCGTCGCCCCGCCCGTGGAAGGCCCCGCCCTCATGACCGCTCCGCTCGCCGCCGCCCTGCTGCCGCTGGCCCTGCTCGTCCCCGCCGCCTCACCGGTCTCGGTCGTCGAGGCCGACTTCGACCCGGCCACCGCCTTCGTCCCGCCGGCCGCGATCAGCTACGCGAGCGACCTGGTGCCGTACGGCTCGCACGCCCGGATCGTCACCGACCGCTCGGTGCCCGGGCGGACGGTGCTCACCCTGACGGCCTCCGGGCTCGCCCCCGACCACGAGTTCCCGGTGCACCTGCACACCGGCGGCTGCGGGGCCGACCCGGCCTCCTCCGGGCCGCACTACCAGGACCGGGTCGACCCGGTGCAACCGTCCACCGACCCGGAGTACGCCAACGAGCGCAACGAGCTGCGGCTGGCGCTGCGCACCGACGGGCGGGGCCGGGGCAGCGCCACCACCGCGGTGGACTGGCAGCCGCGGCCGGGCGGGGCGGGCTCGCTGGTGCTGCACGCGGGCACCCCGGCCGGCCCGCACGCGGCGGGCGACCGGGTGGGCTG
The DNA here is from genome assembly GCF_040609095.1 of Kitasatospora sp. NPDC004799. Lineage (NCBI taxonomy): Bacteria > Bacillati > Actinomycetota > Actinomycetes > Kitasatosporales > Streptomycetaceae > Kitasatospora > Kitasatospora sp. NPDC004799. Next base: position 19,427 of record NZ_JBEXJK010000085.1, on the reverse strand, counting down.
CGTCGGGCTGGACGGCTGAGACCGGAGCCCGGGGGCCGGGGGCCGGGGGTCGTCCTGACGGCTCGGGTCCGAGCGTTCCCGCCCGGCCGTGCGGGTCCGGCCGGGCCGCGTTCGATCAGGAGCCGAGGGTGGCGACCAGCACCGCCTTGATGGTGTGCAGCCGGTTCTCGGCCTGGTCGAACACGATGGAGTGCGCCGACTCGAACAGCTCGTCGGTGCACTCCAGCTCGGCCATTCCGGTCGCCTCGTGCATCTGCCGCCCGAGCACCGTGCCGAGGTCGTGGAAGGCGGGCAGGCAGTGCAGGAACTTCACGTCCGGGTTGCCGGTGGCCCGGACGGTGTCCATGGAGACCTGGTACGGCCTGAGCAGCTCGATCCGCTCGGCCCAGACCTCCTTGGGCTCGCCCATCGAGACCCAGACGTCGGTGTAGAGGAAGTCGGCGCCGGCCACGCCCTCGGCCACGTCCTCGGTCAGGGTGATCCGGGCGCCGGTCGTCTCCGCCAGGGCCCGCGCCGACTCCTGCACCTCCTCGGTCGGCCAGAGCGCGCGCGGGGCGACGATCCGGATGTCCATCCCGAGCAGGGCGCCGGTGACCAGCAGCGAGTTGCCCATGTTGGAGCGGGCGTCGCCGAGGTAGGCGAGGGCGACCTCGGGGAGCGGCTTGGCGGTGTGCTCGGTGACGGTGAGCACGTCGGCCAGCATCTGGGTGGGGTGCCACTCGTCGGTCAGGCCGTTCCAGACCGGGACGCCGGCGTACTCGGCCAGCTCCTCGACGACCTCCTGGCCGTGGCCGCGGTACTCGATGCCGTCAAACATCCGGCCGAGCACCCGGGCGGTGTCCTTGATCGACTCCTTGTGGCCGATCTGCGAGCCCACCGGGTCCAGGTAGGTGGTGGTGGCGCCCTGGTCGTGGGCGGCGACCTCGAAGGCGCAGCGGGTGCGGGTGGAGGTCTTCTCGAAGATCAGCGCGATGTTCCTGCCGCGCAGCCGGGGCTGCTCGGTGCCCGCGTACTTCGCCGCCTTGAGACCGGCGGCGAGGTCCACCAGGAAGCGGAACTCCTGGGGCGTGAAGTCGAGCTCCTTGAGGAAGTGCCTGTTCCGGAGGTTGAAGGCCATGCCGGGCTCCTGGTGTGACGGGAGGTGCGGGAAAGTGGCAAGTGTATACGATGCTCGGAATTTCTATACAGGAGTGGGGCCGGAGGAGCGGAGCCCGCGGGGGGCTCCCCTCCTCCGGACCGCCGTCGCCGCTCCGCCGGCCCCGCCGTCACAGCCGCGGGTCGACCGGCTCCGACTCCAGCGCGAGCACCGCGAAGACCGGCTCGTGCACCCGCCACAGCGGCTCCCCCGCCGCCAGCCGGTCCAGCGCCTCCAGGCCCAGCGCGTACTCGCGCAGCGCCAGCGAGCGCTTGTGGCCCAGCGCCCGCAGGCGCAGCCGGTCGAGGTGCTCGGTGTAGTCCGGGCCGTAGACGATCCGCAGGTACTCCCGGCCGCGCACCTTCACCCCGGGCTGCACCAGGCCGCCCGGGCGGCCGTTCCCGCGTACGGTGCGCACCGGCGAGGCCAGCGGCTTGACCACCATGCCCTCGCCGCCCGCCGCGGTCAGCTCCTCCCACCAGGCGGTGGCGGCGGCCGTCGAGGCCTCGTCCTCGGTGTCCACCAGGACCCGGCGGGTGCGGTGCAGCACGGGCTCCTTCCCGGCGTCGGCGCCGCCGGCGTCGGCCTCCACCAGGCGGTCGATCCAGGCCAGGTGCTCGTCGTGCGGGCGCACCGCGAGGTTCGCCCCCTCGGCCGCGAGCAGCTGGAACGGCGCCAGCCGGATGCCCGACAGGCCCTCGGTCGGCCAGCAGTAGCGCCGGTACGCCTCGGTGAAGGCCCGCGCGTCGGCCGCGCGCTGCCGCTGGCGGTCGGCCAGCCGGGCGAGGTCCAGGCCGCGCCCGGCCGCCCGCTCCAGCGCGGACAGCACCTCCGGCAGGGCGGCGCCCGCCGCCGCGCCGACCGCCGCGTACTGACGGCGCAGCAGCTCCACCGCCTTCAGCGACCAGGGCATCAGCTCGGCGTCCAGCAGCAGCCAGTCGGTGGCCAGCTCCTCGAACAGCCCGGCGGCCTCGGCGGCCGCCCGGACCCGGTCGAGCAGGGCACCGGTCAGCTCCTCGTCGGCGAGGAAGGCGCGGCCGGTCCTGGTCCAGATCGCGCCGGGGCCGGCCACGCCGAAGCGGCGCTCCAGCGCGGCCCCGTCCCGGGCGACCAGCAGCACCGCGCGGGAGCCCATGTGCTTCTCCTCGCAGACCAGGTGCCGCACACCGTCCTCCCGGTAGCCGAGGAAGGCCTCCTCCGGGTGCTCCAGGTAGCCGTCCCGGCGGGAGGCGGCGCTCGGCGCCATGGTCGGCGGCAGGTAGGCGAGCAGCCGCGGGTCCAGCGCGAAGCGGCTCATCACCTCCAACGCGGCGGCCGCGTTCTCGGCCCGGACGGCCACCCGACCGTGCAGCCCGGTCTCGACGATCCGGCGCCCGGCCACGTCGCCGAGGTCCAGCGGGCGGCCCTCGCGGGCGCCCGGCGCGTCGGTGATCAGCGGACGCACCGGGGCGTACCACTCGCGCTCGGCCTCGACGCTCACCAGCTCGCGCTCCGGGTAGCGCAGCGCGGTCAGGCTGCCGCCGAAGACGCAGCCGGTGTCCAGGCAGACGGTGTTGTTGAAGAAGCTCGCGGTCGGCACCGGGGTGTGGCCGTAGACCACCAGCGCCCGGCCCCGGTACTCCTCCGCCCACGGGTAGCGCACCGGCAGGCCGTACTCGTCGGTCTCGCCGGTGGTGTCCCCGTACAGGGCGTGCGAGCGGACCCGGCCGGAGTTGCGGCCGTGGTACTTCTCCGGCAGGCCGGCGTGGCAGACCACCAGGGCGCCGCCGTCCAGCAGGTAGTGGCTGACCAGGCCGCGCATGAACGCGCGGACCTCGGTCCGGAACTCCTCGGACTCGCCCGCCAGCTGGTCCAGCGACTCCTGCAGGCCGTGCGAGACGGTGACCTTCTTGCCGTCCAGCGCCCGGCCGAGCTTGTTCTCGTGGTTGCCGGGCACGCAGATCGCGTGGCCGGCCGCGACCATGCCCATCACCAGGCGCAGCACGCCCGGGGTGTCGGGGCCGCGGTCGACCAGGTCGCCGACGAAGACGGCGGTGCGGCCCGCGGGGTGCGCGGCGTCCACCGGGCGGCCCTCGGCGTCCCTGGTCAGGGTGTAGCCGAGCCTGGTCAGCAGGGTCTCCAGCTCGGAGCGGCAGCCGTGGATGTCGCCGACCACGTCGAACGGGCCGGTGAGGTGGCACAGGTCGTTGTAGCGCTTCTCCAGTTCGATCGCGGCCGACGTCACCTCGGCCTCGCCGCGCAGGATGTGCACCTTGCGGAAGCCCTCGCGCTCCAGGCCGCGCAGCGAGCGGCGCAGCTCGCGGTGCTGGCGCGGGACGACGTGCGCGGGCAGCTGACGGTCCGGGCGGGAGCGGTTGCGCTCGGCGCACACCCCCGGCGGGACGTCCAGGACGATCGCGATCGGCAGCACGTCGTGCTCGCGGGCGATCGCGACCAGCCGGCGGCGGGCCTCGGGCTGGACGTTGGTGGCGTCCACGACGGTCAGCCGGCCGGCCGCCAGGCGCTTGCCGACGATGTAGTGCAGGAGGTCGAAGGCCTCGGCGGAGGCGGACTGGTCGTTCTCGTCGTCGGCGACCAGGCCGCGGCAGAAGTCGGAGGAGACGACCTGGGTGGGCAGGAAGTGGCGGCGGGCGAAGGTGGACTTGCCCGCGCCGCTGGTGCCGATCAGGACGACGAGGGAGACGTCGGTGACCGGGAGGCGGCGGGGGGCGGTGCTCTCCGCGCGGTCCGTGCGGTCCTGGCCCTGGCTCTCGCCAGGAGTGTCGGTCTCGGTCGGGTCGTCGGTCATCGGGGCTCGCCTCCTTCGGGCGTCGTGGTCGTGGCGGGTGTCGTGGTCGTGTCGGGCGCGGTCGTGGCGTGCGCGGTCGTGGCGTGCGCGGTCGTCGTGGGCGTCGCCGTCGTGGCGGGCGTCTCGGGTGCGGTGGTCGCGGTGAACAGGGCCAGCTGGCTCGGGGCGCCGACCTCCTCGTCCTCCGGGCCGACCGGGCGCAGCTCCACGGTGTAGCCGTACGCGGCGGCGACCTTCCCGGCCCAGGCGCGGAACTCGGCCCGGGACCACTCGAAGCGGTGGTCGGCGTGCCGGACGGCGCCCGCCGGCAGGCTCTCCCAGCGGACGTTGTACTCGGCGTTCGGCGTGGTGACCACGACGGCCCGCGGCCGGGCGGCGCCGAACACCGCGTACTCCAGCGCCGGCAGCCGCGGCAGGTCCAGGTGCTCGATCACCTCGCACAGCACCGCCGCGTCGAAGCCCTTCAGCCGGGCGTCGGTGTACGTCAGCGCGCCCTGCGCCAGCGTCACCCGGGACGCCTGCCGCTCCGGCAGCCGTTCCAGGCGCAGCTTGCGGTTCGCCGCCTGCAGCGCCCGCACGGACACGTCCACGCCGAGGATCTCGGTGAACCGGGCGTCCTTCAGCAGCGCGCCGATCAACTCGCCCTGGCCGCAGCCGAGATCGGCGACGCGGGCGGCACCCGTCTCGCGCAGCGCGGCGAGGATCGCGGTACGGCGCTGCTCGGCGAGGGAGGGCGGCCCGGGCTCCGGCTGCTCCTGGGCGGCCTCCTCCTCGGGCCGGTCGTCGACCGCGTTGTCGATCTCCTCGACCTCGCGGTCGTCGGCCTCCGCGAGCCGGGCCAGCTCCAGGCGCTCCAGCGCGGCCCGGGTCAGCGACCAGCGCCGGGCCAGGTAGCGGCGGGTGATCAGGGCGCGCTCCGGGTGCGCCGCCAGCCAGCCCTGGCCGGCGGCGAGCAGCTTGTCCACCTCGTCCGGGGCGACCCAGTAGTGCTTGGCACCGTCCAGCACCGGCAGCAGCACGTACAGCTGCTGGAGCGCGTCGGCGAGCCGTACCGTCCCGGAGGAGAGCGCGATCCGCACGTAGCGGGACTCGCCCCACTCGGGGAAGGACTCGTCCAGCGGGATCGCCGTCGCCTCGACCTGCCAGCCCAGCGGCTCGAACAGCCGGACCACCAGGGCCGGGCCGCCGCCCTCGCCCGCGCCGTTCGCGGGCACGGCGGGCAGCTCGATCCGCAGCGGGCGGGCCCGCCCGGGCAGTTCGGGGCGGGCCGGGCAGGCGCCCTTCATCGCGGACCGGAACACCGTCCGCAGCGCCACCGCGAGCAGCGAGGACGCGGCGTACGGGCGGTCGTTGACGTACTGGGCGAGCGCGAAGTCGGGCGAGCCGCCGCGCCCCCTGCCGTCGCCCCGGCCCTTGCGGACCAGCGCGACCGGGTCGATGTCCAGCAGCAGCGCCGCCGTGCAGGCCTCGTCCCCCGCCTCGGGGTAGAAGACGTGGGCCTCGCCGTGCGACGTGGTGAACCGCTGGACCTTGTCGGGGTGCTTGTGCAGCAGGAACCCGAGGTCCGTGGCCGGGTCCTCGGCGCTGCCGGTGGTGGAGATCGACATGAACACCCGCTGAAGTATTGCCCAGCGCCACAGCGCCGAGCACCGGGTTTTCCCGCCCCGCGAGCCGCCGACCAGCGCGTCCGACGGGCGTGTCCGTCCGGTGGGCGTGTTCGGCACCGGGGCCCCGCATTGGTTAACGTGCACGGTGTGACTGCTGAATCCACCTCGCTCGAATCCACCTCCGCGGCGAACGGCGCCGTGGCCGCCGGTCTGGCCACCATCGCCGCCGACGGCACCGTCCTCGACACCTGGTTCCCCGCCCCCGCGCTGGCCGCCGAGCCCGGCCCGGCCGGCACCGTCCGCCTGACCGCCGAGCAGGCAGAGGCCGAGATCGGCGCCGGCGCGGCCGAGGCGCTGCGCGCCGACGCGCGCCGCGGCGTCGAGGTGGTCGCCGTGCGCACCACCATCGCCTCGCTGGGCGAGAAGCCGCTCGACACCCATGACGTGTACCTGCGCCTGCACCTGCTCAGCCACCGCCTGGTCAAGCCGCACGGCCAGAACCTGGACGGCGTCTTCGGCCTGCTGGCCAACGTGGCGTGGACCAGCATCGGCCCCGTCCCGGTGGACAAGGTCGAGCAGGCCCGGCTCGCCGTGCGCGCCCAGGGCGGCCAGCTGGCCGTCTACGGGATCGACAAGTTCCCGCGGATGACCGACTACGTCGCCCCGACCGGTGTGCGCATCGCCCACGCCGACCGCGTCCGGCTCGGCGCGCACCTGGCCGTCGGCACCACCGTGATGCACGAGGGCTTCGTCAACTTCAACGCCGGCACCCTGGGCACCTCCATGGTCGAGGGCCGGATCAGCGCGGGCGTCGTCGTCGGCGACCACAGCGACATCGGCGGCGGCGCCTCGATCATGGGCACCCTGTCCGGCGGCGGCAAGCAGGTCGTCTCGGTCGGCGAGCGCTGCCTGCTCGGCGCCAACGCGGGCATCGGCATCTCGCTCGGCAGCGACTGCGTGGTCGAGGCCGGTCTGTACGTGACCGCCGGCACCCGGGTCACCACCCCGGACGGCACGGTGGCCAAGGCCGTCGAGCTGTCCGGCCAGGACAACCTGCTGTTCCGCCGCAACTCGCAGAGCGGCGCGGTCGAGGTCATCGCCCGCTCCGGCTCCTGGGGCGGCCTGAACGCCGACCTGCACGCCCACAACTGACCTGCGGGCACAGGCCGTTGGGGTCCGGCGCCGGGTGGCGCCGGGCCCCGCTCGCTTTCCCGGGGCCGCTCGCTTTCCCGGAGCCGGCCGCTTTCCGGGGCCGGCCGCCGCTCCGCTCCTCGGGGCCGCTCGCTTCGGGCACCACTCGACCGGGCGACGCGCGTTCCAGCCCTTCCGTTCTCCCCTCCCGCTCCCTCCTTCCACGCTCCGTTCCGTTCGCCGCCGCCTCCTCACGAGCTCCGGAGGACCACCAGCCGCTGGGTCGCCCTGGTCATCGCGACGTAGCGGTCGACCGCTCCCTCGACGCCCCCGCCGAACGCCTCCGGGTCGACCAGGACGACCAGGTCGAACTCGAGCCCCTTGGACAGCTCCGGGGTCAGTGACCGGACCCGCGGCCGCGGCTCGAACCCGGGAGCACCGATCACACAGGCGACCCCCTCGGTGTGCTCGGCGAGCCAGCCGTCCAGGACGGCGTCCAGCTCCGCCACCGACCCGTGCACGACGGGGATGCCGCTGCTGCGGACGGAGGTCGGCACGTTGGCGTCCGGCAGCGCGGCCCGGATCGCGGGCTCGGCCTCGGCCATGACCTCCGCCGGCGTCCGGTAGTTGATGCTCAGCGAGGCCACCGTGGACCGGTCGAGCCCGATCCGCTCCAGCCGCTCCTGCCAGGACTCCGTGAAACCGTGCCTGGCCTGCGCCCGGTCCCCGACGATCGTGAAGCTCCGGGACGGGCAGCGCAGCAGCAGCATCTGCCACTCCGCGTCGGTCAGCTCCTGGGCCTCGTCCACCACGATGTGGGTGAACGGCCCGGCGAGCGGCTCCGGGTCGGCGACGGGCAGGGCCGTCTCGTCGAGCAGGGTGTCCTGGAGGTCCCGCCCGCGCAGCATCGTCACCGCGCCCTCCCCGTCGTCGTCGGCCCGCAGCAGGTCGCCGATGACGTCGGCCATCCGCGCGCGTTCGGCGGCGGCCGCGGCCTCCCGCCGGAGCCGGCGCCGGTCCGCCTCCGGATCGCCGAGCCGCTGCCGGGCCGCGTCCAGGAGCGGCAGGTCGGACACCGTCCAGGCCTGGGGCGCGTCCTTGCGCTGGAGCCTGCGGACCTCCTCGGGCGCCAGCCAGGGCGCGCACATCCGCAGGTACGCGGGCACCGACCAGAGGTCGCCGACCAGCTCGGCCGGGTCGAGCAGCGGCCAGGCCCGGTTGAGCGTCTCGACCAACTGCCGGTCCTGCCGCAGCGACCGGCGGAACAGCTCGGGCGGGACGCCCTCGTCCTCGTCCAGCTTGTCCAGCAGGATCGTGGCCAGTTCCTCCCAGATCTGCTCGCGGGCCTCGTTGTGCGGGGTGCCCGGGTCCGGGGCGTCGAACGCGTCGGCCCAGTCCTCGGCGCTCAGCCAGAGGTCGGCCCAGTGGGTGGTGACCTCCATCCCCTCGGTGGGCGGCTCCTCGTAGAACCGGACGGCCTTCTCGATCGCCCTCACCATGTCGACCGAGGACTTCAGCCGGGCCACCTCCCGGTCGCTCTCGAGCCCGGCCGCCGCCCCCTCGGCGACGAGGTCCCGCACGGTGCAGGTGCGCACCCCCTCCTCGCCGAGGCTGGGCAGGACGTCGGCGACGTAGGCCAGGTAGGGCTGGTGCGGGCCGACGAACAGCACGCCGCCGCGCCGGTGGCCGAGCCGGGGGTCGGAGTGGAGCAGGTACGCGGAGCGGTGCAGCGCGACGACCGTCTTCCCGGTGCCCGGGCCGCCGTCGACCACCAGGGCGCCCCGGGACCCCGCCCGGATGACGGCGTCCTGGTCGGCCTGGATGGTGGCCAGCACGTCCCGCATCCGGGCCGACCGGTTGCCGCCCAGGCTGGCGATGAACGCGGACTGGTCGTCCAGCGCGGCGTGCCCCTCCAGGCCCTCGGCGGTGAACACCTCGTCCCAGTAGTCGCCGATCCGCCCGCCGCTCCAGCGGTACCGGCGCCGGCTCACCAGGCCCATCGGGTCGGCGTGGGTGGCCGCGAAGAACGGTTCGGCCGCGGGCGAGCGCCAGTCGACCAGCAGCCGGCGCCCCTCGCGGTCGGTGAGGCCGAGCCGCCCGATGTACACCGGCTCCGCGGCGTCCGCGCGGACGACCCGCCCGAGGCACAGGTCCAGGCCGAAGCGGCGCAGGGCGCGCAGTCGGCCGGTCAGCCGGTGCACCTCGACGTCCCGGTCCATCGCCTCCCGGCCGAGGCCGCCCGGCGCGCGGCGCAGCGCGTCGAGGCGGTCGGACAGCTCGGCGATCGACTCCTCCAGGCTCGCCGCGACGGCCGCGAAGTGCCGCTCGTCCTCGCCGATCAGCGCCGGGTCGGCCTTGGCGGCGAGGCGGGCGGGAAGGTCGAACGCACTGGTGGTCCGGCTGTTCATGGCATCAGCTCCGATCTGAGGCCTGCGATTGTGCGCCACCACGGGGGCCTTGCCGCAAGACCCCCCATGCGCTATACGTTGAGAGTGGCAAGGGGTGGGTTCTCCTCCTTCCGCTTCCTCCTTCTCCTCTCCGGGCGTGCTCGACCACGCCCTGTTCCGCGTCGCCGAGCACGCCCCGCTCGGTGCCTCCCGGGCGCTGCGCGCCTAGCCGAGGCGGCGCCGTGAGGGCAACCCCGGCTCACCCGGGAGGCTTACCGCGCAGCAGAGTTGGACCGCATCGAGTGGTGTCCGGGTGACGGCGACCGGAGCGGTTCGTTGGGAGCTACGGCGGGGGTGGGTGCCCCGGTGGCGGGCGACTGCCGCCTCCCGCCGTGCGATCCGAGCCACCGTCGGCCGCTCCCACCGCACCACCGATCCGAAGAGGTCCCGTCATGTCCGAACCATCTGCCACGCCGCAGTTCCCGAGCAGCCCGACGGGCTCGGCCGACGGCACCTCGGCCGGACCCGCCACCCCCAAGAGCCTGTTGGAGCAGATGCAGGAACTGCTGGCCTCCGTCTCCGCGGACCTCGCCGAACTCCAGGGCTCCGCCCCCGGAAGCACCGGCTCCACCGCCTATCCGACCGGAACGGACACCTCCGAAGCCTCGGACGCGCCGGGCACCCGGTAGCCCGGCGCCCCGTCCTCCGCGGCCGGCCCGCCCCCACCGGGCGGGCCGCCATCGCCCGGCGGGCTACTGCCGGACGGTGAGCCGCTGCCGGACGGTGAGCCGCTCGCCGCCCTGCCACCGCCGCCGCCCGGCGGCCCGGTCTCCGCCCGTCGCCGTCGGCCGAGCGCGGCCCGGGCGGCGTGTTCCTCGGCGGCCTGTCTTGCGGCCAGGTAGGCCTGGACGGCGGCCATGCCGTAGACGGGTTGGATCAGCTGGTGGCCCTTGAAGAAGGGCCTGGCCGGGGCGAACCCGGCGGCGACCACGAGGTCGCGGATCTCTGCTATCTCGGCCTCACTGCGGGCGGTGAAGCGGACCTCCCAGCCCTTCTTGTACGTATGGCCCTTCTCGCCGCTGCGGCGGGCGGGGTCCGGGCGGCGGACGTATCCGGGCAGACGGCCGAGGCGGAGCTGGGCCGCGCGGAGGCCGGCGGTCTCGTCACGTGACATGACGTAAGCCTAGGCAATCCCCGGGGCGGGATTGACGCCTTGGGGGTCCCTCGCCGTATGCCTTTGGTCACTCTGGGTCAGACGACCAGGTCGGCGATCATTTTCGATCACATATGACAACCTGATGAGCGTCAATTACTCCAAATGAGTGAGGGTATGAGGACTTTAGTGCGGGCTGGTCCCGGTTTCGCGACGGTTGAGTAACAGTGCGTCAGGCTGCCGGTCGCGGGTCCTGGCGGTTGGGGATGGTGTCGGCATGAGCTACCGGATTCCGACGCCGCCGCCGTCCCTGGAGGAGCTGGCGAAGCGTCAGCAGAACGTCGTCACCGCGAGCCAGTTGCGCGCCCGGGGCGTGCCGGCCCGGATCATCACCGAGCACTGCCGCCGGGGCGGGCCCTGGCAACGGCTGCTGCCCCGGGTGTACCTGCTGCAGTCCGCCGAGCCGACTCCGGAGCAGCGGATGTGGGCCGCGCTGCTGTACGCCGCGCAGAACGGCCGCGAGGAGGGCCGCCGGGCGGGCGCGGTGATCACCGGCACGGCCGCGCTGGCGCTGTACGGCTTCACCGTCGTGCCCCGGCTGCCCGCGGTGACCGGGGTGGACGTCCTGGTGCCCCGTCAGCGCCGGCTGAAGGACGCCGGCGAGGTGCGGATCCGGCGCACCGAACGGGAGTTGGTGGCCCGCTCGGTGCACGGCCTGGCCTGTGCGCCGGTGGCCCGGGCGGTCGCCGACGCGCTGGCCGAGTGGACGGCGGAGCCGGGCGGCTCGGCGCCGGTGCGCGAGGTGCTGCGGGAGGCCGTCGCCCTGCCCGGGAACCGCTGCACGGTACGGGAGTTGGTGGTCGAGCTGGCCGACTCCGGGCTGACCCGGGAGCCCCGGGTGCGGGCCGCGCTGGACGAACTGCTCGCCGCTGAGCGGGACTTGGCGCTGGAGCGGCTCGGCCGCCTGGCGGACGAGGGGCTGCTGCCCGCCCCGCTGGCCGCCCCCGAGCTGCGGATGCGCGGCGGTACGTACATCGCCGTCCCGGACCTCTACTGGCCGGAGCGGGGCGTCGCCGTGGAGGTGGACTCGGAGCTGCGCTGCGTGAGCGAGGGGGAGGCCGCCTGGGTGCGCGGCGGTCAGCACCGGATGGAGTACCTGGGCATCCGCGTGGTGTACGTCTCCGGGGCCCGGTTGGCCGCCGACCCGGACGCGGTCGGCGGCGAGCTGCGCGAGGCGTACCGGATCGGCGGGACGGACGTGGTGGAGCTGCTGGTGGTCTGAGCGGCCCACGCCCGCCATCCGGAACCGGCTACGACCGGACCACCGGCGTGCCGACCAGTTCGACCCCGGCCGCCCGCAGCTCCGCCAGCGCGGCGGCGGTGGTCTCCGGGGCGACCCCGGCGGTGAGCTCCAGCAGCACGCGGGTGGTGAAGCCCGCCCGGGCCGCGTCCAGCGCCGTCGCCCGGACGCAGTGGTCGGTGGCGATGCCGACCACGTCGACCTCGTCGACCTGCCGCTCGCGCAGCCACTCCACCGGCCCGCGGCCGTTCTCGTCCAGCCCCTCGAAGCCGCTGTACGCCGCCGAGTGGGCGCCCTTGTCGAAGACCGCCTCGACCGCGCCGGAGATGACGGCGGGCGCGAAGTTGGGGTGGAAGCCCACGCCCTCGGTGCCGGCCACGCAGTGCGGCGGCCAGCTGTCGACGTAGTCCGGCTCGGCGGAGAAGTGGGCGCCCGGGTCGATGTGGTGGTCGCGGGTGGCGAGGATGTGCTGGTAGCCGGGGGAGGACTCGGCGATCAGGTCGGTGATGGCGGCGGCCACCTCGGCGCCGCCGGCGACGGCCAGGCTGCCGCCCTCGCAGAAGTCGTTCTGCACGTCGACGACGATCAGTGCCCGGTGCATGGCTCGCATCCTCGGATCTCGGGGGCCCGCGGGAGGCGGCGCCCCGGTGGGGGAGCCCTCGGGAGTACGCGGCCCGGCCGTGCCGGGCGCGGGGGGTACTCGGGGAGCTCCGGGGAACTCGGGGAACTCTACGGCTGACTCTAGGGAGTGGCGCGCGGGGGCGGAACCCCCGGGACCGGCCCGGGCGGGGGCGGAACCCCCGGGACCCGCCTTCGGACTCCCGCGGACGACGGGAGTCCGAAGGCGGGAGGCCGACGAAGGGAGTCCGACGACGGTAGTCCGACGACGGGCGTCCGACGGCGGGCGCGGCGGCCTCCGGTCAGTGGTCCGGCCCGGCGGGCAGCACCAGTTCGGTCGGCAGCACCGGGTCGCCCTTGGACAGCTGGGTGGCCGACAGCGGCAGCGCGGCGCGGGCGCGCACGTGCCGGTCGCGGGCGGCGCTCAGCGGCTCCCGGCCGACGGTCTCGCCGCCCCGCACCAGCGGCACCTGCATCAGGTGCGGCCGCAGCCCGTCCGGGACGGGTCCCGTGCCGACCACCTCGGCCTCGGCCACGCCGTCGGCGTCCGGCCGGCGGGCCGCCCACTTGCGGCCGCCGATGCTGGTCTTGCCGCCGGCCGCGCGCTTGGCCACCGGCACCAGCGGCCCGCCGTCGGTCTCGGCCCGGGCGACCAGCTTGTAGACCATCGCGCAGGTCGGGTGCCCGCTGCCGGTGACCAGGCTGGTGCCGACGCCGTAGCCGTCCACCGGGGCGGCGGCCAGGGCGGCGATCGCGTACTCGTCGAGGTCCGAGGTCACGATGATCCTGGTCCGGTCGGCGCCGAGGTCGTCCAGCTGGCGGCGGACCCGGTGGGCCAGCAGGGTGAGGTCGCCGGAGTCGATCCGGACGGCGCCCAGCTCGGGGCCGGCCACCTCGACCGCGGTGCGCACGGCCTCGCGCAGGTCGAAGGTGTCGACCAGCAGCGTGGTGCCCCGGCCCATGGAGGCGATCTGCGCCTCGAAGGCGTCCCGCTCGCTGTCGTGCACCAGGGTGAAGGCGTGGGCGGCCGTGCCGGTGGTCGGGATGCCGTGGGTGAAGCCGGCCTCCAGGTCGGAGGTGGCGGCGAAGCCGGCCACGTAGGCCGCCCGGGCGGCGGAGACGGCGGCCTGCTCGTGGGCCCGGCGGGCGCCCATCTCGATCACCGGGCGGCCGCCCGCGGCGGCGGTCATCCGGGAGGCGGCGGCCGCGATGGCCGAGTCGTAGTTGAGGATCGAGAGGATCACCGTCTCCAGGATCACCGCCTCGGCGAAGCTGCCCTCGACGGTGAGCAGCGGCGAGCCGGGGAAGTAGACCTCGCCCTCGGGGTAGCCGTGGATGTCGCCGCGGAAGCGGTAGTCGGCGAGGAAGCGCAGGGTGGACTCGTCGACCACGTCCTGGTCGGCCAGCCAGTCCAGCTGGGGCGTGGTGAAGCGGAAGTTCTCGACGGCGTCCAGCACCCGGCCGGTGCCGGCCAGGACACCGTAGCGGCGGCCGCCCGGCAGACGGCGGGTGAACACCTCGAAGACGGAGCGGCGGTGCGCCGCCCCGCTGCGCAGGGCGGCCTGCAGCATGGTGAGCTCGTAGCGGTCGGTGAGCAGCGCGGTCGAGCCGGCCGCTCGCACTGAAGTGGCGTCCATGCGGATGATGCTACTACCCCTTAGCGTCAGAGTGACGATTTCTCGGGGTGATTCGCCTCGCGCGCCTCCGGGCCGCGGGGGCCGGGGTGCCCGGGCCGGAATCGCCCGGGTGTCCCCCGGATGGCAGCATGGGGCGTGAGGGGTTACGGACAACTGTGCAGCGAGGAGGACCCGGCGTGAGCGTCGCGCCCGTGGAGATCGAGCGCCCGGAGGTCGAGGGGGTGCCGGTGACCGAGCCGGACACGCCCTGGGTGACCATCGTGCACAACGACCCGGTCAACCTGATGAGCTACGTCCAGTACGTCTTCCAGGCCTACTTCGGCTACCCGAAGGACAAGGCCCGGAAGCTGATGATGGACGTCCACACCAAGGGCCGGGCGGTGGTCTCCAGCGGTTCCCGCGAGGAGATGGAGCGCGACGTCCAGGCGATGCACGGCTACGGCCTCTGGGCGACGCTGCAGCACGACTGACGCCGGGCCGACCGATGCCGGGCCGACCGGCGCCGGCAGGGCGGGCGCCGGCGTGACCGGTGCGGCGGCGGCCGGCACCGGTGCGACCGGGTGCCGGACCTCCGGCCGTACGACCGACGACGACGAAGACGGGCTGACCGATACAGATGGCTGGGTTGTTCGAGAGCACCGGCGGTGGCGGCGCGGCGATCGCGCTGGACGAGTGGGAGGTCTCCATCCTCCGCTCGCTGGAAGTGCAGTTGCTGGAGCTGATCGGCCCCGGCCCGGGCGGGGAGGATGGTGACCCGCTGGCCGCGCTGTTCGCCGAGGGGCCGACCGAGGCGCCCGCCGACCCGGTGCTGGCCCGGCTCTTCCCGGACGCCTACGGCGATCCGGAGAAGCCGGAGGACGAGGAGACCAGGGCCGCGGCCGGGGAGTTCCGCCGCTTCACCGAGCTGGACCTGCGGGCCCGCAAGCGGGACGACGCGCTGTTCGTCGTCCGGGCGCTGGACGGCCTGGGCGACGGCGGGGTGCTCAAGCTGGCCGCGCCCGACTGCCTGCGCTGGCTGGGCGCGCTGAACGACCTGCGGCTGGCGGTCGGGATCCGGCTGGAGGTCACCGAGGACGACGAGGACGGCCTCTACGAACTGCCGGACGGCGACGAGCGCAAGCCGCTGGTGATGGCCTACCTGTGGCTGGGCGCCCTGCAGGAGTCGCTGCTGGAGGCCATCGCGGACTGACCTCCCGGACTGACGTCGCGGGCCTGACTTCCGGGGGATCCGGCCCGATCTTCCAGGGGATCCTGCCCGATTCCGGGCAAGCCCCGGCCGATTCGTCCAGAATGTGGACGATCAGTCGGGGCATTTCCCATGAAAAACGGACAAACCATACCAGGGCATGCTCAAATAACGCTCAGATGGACACCGCTGTACGAACGCCGCGTGGTACGACTTCTCCACCCCCGAGAGACCGACCAGGACGGTGCCCATTGGCCGAGAAGTTGTACGACGAAATGGTCGACAGCCCACCGGAAGGCGAGGGCTACGAGCGCGGGCTCGGCAGCCGCCAGATCCAGATGATCGCGATCGGCGGTGCGATCGGCACCGGCCTGTTCCTCGGCGCGGGCACCGCGATCTCCCGCTCCGGTCCGAGCCTGATCCTCTCCTATGCCGTCGCCGGCCTGGTGATCTTCGTGATCATGCGGGCGCTCGGCGAACTGCTCACCTACCGCCCGGTCTCCGGCAGCTTCGCCGAGTACGCCCGGGAGTTCCTCGGCCCCTTCGCCGGCTACGTGACCGGCTGGACGTACTGGCTGTTCTGGGTCGTCACCGGCATGGCGGAGACCACCGCCGCCGCCGTCTACGTGAAGTTCTGGGCGCCAGGCATACCGCAGTGGGTCAGCGCGCTGACCTTCCTGGTCCTCCTCTACGCGGCCAACCTGATCTCGGTGAAGCTGTTCGGCGAGATCGAGTTCTGGTTCTCCATGGTCAAGGTCACCGCCATCATCGGCATGATCCTGATCGGCGTCGGGGTGCTGACCCTCGGGTTCAGCAAGGCCGGTGACACCGCGTCACTCGGCCACCTCTGGCAGGACGGCGGGTTCTTCCCCGAGGGCATCGGCTCCACCGTGATGACCCTTCAGATCGTCATGTTCGCCTACCTGGGCGTCGAACTCGTCGGCGTCACCGCGGGCGAGAGCGAGAACCCCGAGAAGACCCTGCCGCGCGCCATCAACACCCTGCCCTGGCGCATCATGCTGTTCTACATCGGCGCCCTGGTGGTCATCCTCTCGCTCGTGCCGTGGACCGAGTTCCGGCCCGGCGTCAGCCCGTTCGTCGCCGCCTTCGGCAAGATCGGCATCCCGGCGGCGGCCGGCATCATCAACTTCGTGGTGCTCACCGCGGCGCTCTCCTCCTGCAACTCCGGGATGTACTCCACCGGCCGCATGCTGCGCGACCTCGCGCTGCGCGGCCAGGCCCCGGGGCGCCTCACCAAGCTCAACTCCCGCCGCACCCCGGCCTTCGCGATCACCGTCTCCTCCCTGCTGATGGGCGTCGGCGTGGTGCTCAACGGGGTCGTCCCGGCGCGGGCGTTCGAGTACATCACCTCGGTCGCCACCGTCTGCGGCCTGTGGACCTGGGCGATGATCCTGATCTCCCAGATCCGCTACCGGAAGGCCTGGCAGGGCGGCCGCCTGCCGGGGCCCACCTTCAAGGCGCCCGGCGGCGCCTGGGTCAGCTGGGCCGCGCTCGGCTTCCTCGCCCTGGTCGTGGTGCTGATCGGGCTGGACCGGGACAACCGGATCTCGCTGTTCGTCTTCCCGGTCTGGGCCCTGCTGCTGGTGCTCGGCTACCAGCTGCTCAAGCGCCGCGACCCGCAGGCCGTCCACGGCGCCGCGCCGGGCCCGGTGCCCGCCGCGGACGGAAACGTGGACGCCCGCTGATCGCGCCTCGGACGCCCCGGCGGTGACCCGCCGGGGCGTGGCTATCCTGGCCCGCATGCTGACCATCACCCGAGAACTCCGCGACCGGATCGTGGCCCACGCCCGCGCCGACCACCCGGACGAGGCCTGCGGCGTGGTCGCCGGACCGGCCGGCACCGGACGGCCCGAGCGCTTCGTCCCGATGCTCAACGCCGCCCGCTCGCCCACGTTCTACGAGTTCGACTCGGGCGACCTGCTCAAGCTCTACCGCGAGATGGACGACCGGGACGAGGAGCCCGTGATCGTCTACCACTCGCACACCGCCACCGAGGCCTACCCCTCGCGCACCGACGTGAGCTACGCCTCCGAGCCGTTCGCCCACTATGTCCTGGTCTCCACCGCCGAGGGCGACGGCGAGCAGGACCCGTACCAGTTCCGCTCGTTCCGCATCGTGGACGGCGAGATCACAGAGGAAGACGTGCAGGTCGTCGAGGAGTACCCGGCCTGACCGGCACGCGCGCGGACGCGGCCCGCCGCCCCCTCCCGAGGGGTCGGCGGGCCGCCGTCGTCTCAGCCCTGGGAACGCGAACATCCGGATCCCGAGACGGGCATGTCGGAGCGGGCCCGGGAATCTATACGATGACGCCATGCGTTCCGTCGATGTGAGCACCCAGGCCCCGGGCACCCGCCTCGTGGCGCGCCTGCACATCGACCTGTGCCGGCACGCCGGCGCGATCTGTCCCGGCACGCCCGCGCGCTCGCGCTGAGAGCCGCTTCACCACCTCACCCGGGCCCCCGCCCTCCGGCGACGACGGGCCCCGGGCGCCCGCCCGGCCGCGTCCGCCGCGGCCCCACCCACGTCACGACTCGCCCAGGAGCGCACTCATGGCCATCGAGGTCCGCATCCCGACCATCCTCCGCACCTACACCGACGGCGCCAAGGCCGTCGAGGGCAACGGCAGCAACCTCGGGGAACTCTTCACCGACCTCGACGCCCGCCACCCGGGCATCGCCGCCCGCCTGGTCGAGGGCGGCGAGCTGCGCCGCTTCGTCAACGTCTACCTGAACGACGAGGACGTCCGCTTCCTGGAGGGCATCTCCACCGCCCTCGCCGACGGCGACAGCGTCACCATCCTGCCCGCCGTGGCCGGCGGCGCCCGCTAGGGGCGTGTCTGACAATTCCCGCCGGGTTCGCGACGCCGGGGCACGCACCTCGCCGCGTTGTCGTCGGTCGCCAATGCTCCGCAGTGGCTCCCTCCTCCGCCTTGCGATGCACGCACCCCAACGCCGCGCCCTGATCCGACGCGAATTGTCAGACACGCCCTGATTCCGGCTCCCCCGCCGCGGCGGGGGAGCCGCCCCTCCACCCTCACCGCCCCGGCCGGAGGCCTCCCTTGCGTTACGACAGTCCGCTCGAAGCCGTCGGCAACACCCCGCTGGTCCGCCTGCCGCGGCTGTCCGCCGCCGTCCCCGGCAACACCGAGGGCCTGGTGAGCCTCTGGGCCAAGCTGGAGGACCGCAACCCGACCGGTTCGATCAAGGACCGCCCGGCGCTGCACATGATCGAGCGCGCCGAGGCCGAGGGCCGGCTCACCCCGGGCTGCACCGTCCTGGAGCCCACCAGCGGCAACACCGGCATCTCGCTCGCCATGGCCGCCAAGCTCAAGGGCTACCGGATGGTCTGCGTGATGCCGGAGAACACCAGCGAGGAGCGGCGCGAGCTGCTCCGCATGTGGGGCGCCGAGATCATCCCCTCCCCGGCCGCGGGCGGCTCCAACACCGCCGTCCGGATCGCCAAGGAGATCGCCGCCGAGCACCCCGACTGGGTGATGCTCTACCAGTACGGCAACCCCGACAACGCGGGCGCCCACTACACCGGCACCGGCCCCGAGATCCTCGCCGACCTGCCGACCGTCACCCACTTCGTGGCCGGCCTCGGCACCACCGGCACCCTGATGGGCGTCGGCCGCTACCTGCGCGAGAAGGTCCCCGGCGTGAAGATCGTCGCCGCCGAGCCGCGCTACGACGACCTGGTGTACGGGCTGCGCAACCTGGACGAGGGCTTCGTCCCCGAGCTGTACGACGCCGAGGTGCTCACCACCCGGTTCTCGGTCGGCTCCGCGGACGCCGTCCGCCGCACCCGCGAACTCCTGCAGCAGGAGGGCATCTTCGCGGGCGTCTCGACCGGCGCCATCCTGCACGCGGCGATCGGCGTCGGCCGCAAGGCGGCGGCCGCGGGGGAGCGCGCGGACATCGTCTTCGTGGTCGCCGACGGCGGCTGGAAGTACCTGTCCACCGGCATCTACACCGCCGAGTCGACCGAGGCGGCGGTCGAGGCCCTGCAGGGCCAGCTCTGGGCCTGACTCAGTTCAGGACCTGCTGGGCCCGGGCCCAGACCTGCCGGTCCACCGTGCCGGCCCGGCGGCGGAAGGCCGACAGCGGCACCTCGCGCAGCTCGTCGGTCTCCAGCCAGCTGGCCCGGCCCTGCCGGTCGCCCACCGACCCGGGCGGCAGCGCCAGCACGCCCGGGCGCCCGGCGTGGTGCTTGCTGGTGATCTTCGCGACGGTGGCGGTCCGGCCGCGCACCCGCAGCACCAGGCACGGGCGGTCCTTGGCGCCGGGCCCGTCCTCGAACGGCACCTGCGCCCACCAGATCTCCCGCGGCTGCGGGGCGGCCCCGGTCCCCGGCCGCGGAGCCGTCGGCCCGGTCCGGCCGGCCGGGCGCGGGGCCGGACGGGTGCGCCGGACATTGATAGGTCGATCTGTGGCGGGTGACATGCAGTCCATGATCTCGCCCTCC
>NZ_JBEXJK010000084.1:0-25224 GCF_040609095.1 Kitasatospora sp. NPDC004799 | reverse complement strand
GCCCTCACCCGCGCCACCAAGCGCCTGTGCCCGGTCGTCGTCCGGGCGGGCGGCGCGTTGGGGGTGCGCGGACGCGCGGCAAGTCGGCCCGGCCGACTTCCCGCGCGAGCCCTGCGGCGTGCCCCGGCGGGCCGCTCCCCGCATGCTAGGTTGAACGTGTTCAAATAGACGTGCGAGCGGGGGTGGGCATGGTCGCGGTGCCGATGAGCGCCCGGTGGCTGTCCGGGCTGGGGGTCGTGGCGTTCCTGCTGTCGGTGATCCCGCTGGTGGCGGGCCTCGGGCCGGTGGGCGTGTTCCTGCCCGGGCTGGGGCTGCTGTGCGTCGCGGCCTGTGCCGTCCCGCCGTTCTTCCGGCGCCGGGACCACTTCCGGGTGGCCTGCGCGGCCGCCGGGATGACCGTGGCGGCGGTGTCGGTCCCGGTGGGGCTCTTCGGCATCCTGGCCGTGCTGCTGGCGCACGGCTGGCTGCTCTACCTCGCCTTCGCGGCCCTGCCGGCCACCGCGATCGCGGGACTGGTCGCCGGCTTCCAGCGGGCCAAGGGGCTCCGGTTCGGCGGGCCGGCGGTCGTGGTCGCCTGGCTGTTCGCGGTGCTCACGGTGCTCGGCTGGGGCTACGTCACCGTGGAGGCGCTGACCTGGGACGGGCCGTTCACCTCGCGCAGCGGCTAGCGGCAGCCGGGCATCCGATCGGTCCGCGGGGGCTCGGCACACCCTAGGATCAGCGGATGATCATCGTTCCGGCCGGCCGGGTCACCCTCTCCGACCGCCGTACCCAGCGCAGTTGGGCCGTCGACGTCGCCTCGTTCGCGCTGGCGGCCTGTCCGGTGACCCGCGAGCAGTACGAGGGCGCGGCCGGCGACCTCCGCCCCGCGCACAGCGTCTCCTGGCTGGACGCCGTCCGCCGCTGCAACGAGCTCTCCCGGCGCGAAGGCCTCACGCCCGCCTACGCGGTGGACGGCGAGGAGGCCGTCTGGGACCGCTCCGCCGACGGCTACCGGCTGCCCACCGAGGCCGAGTGGGAGCACGCCTGCCGGGCCGGCACCGACGGCCCGCGCTACGGCCCGCTGGACGAGATCGCCTGGCACCGCGGCAACTCGGGCGAGCGGCCGCACACCGTGGGCGAACTGCGCCCGAACGCCTACGGCTTGTACGACCTGCTCGGCAACGTCTGGGAGTGGTGCTGGGACCGCTACGACCCCGAGGTGTACGGCAGCTACCGCGTCCTGCGCGGCGGCGGCTGGTTCGACGAGCACTGGAGCTGCCGCGCCTCCGTCCGCCGCCGCAGCCACCCGACCCTGCGGATCGACGACGTGGGCTTCCGGCTCGCCCGCTCGATCGCCGGGTGAGGGCGGCCGCGGTGGAGAGCCGCGGTGAAAAGCCGCCGAAAAAGCGGCAGGCGGCGCGGTAAAAGCGGGTGCGGCGCAGTAAAGGAATTCCCGGCGCAGTAAATCGCGGGCCAAGGGAAATTCTCGCCGACTTTTTCGGTGAATCGAGGAACCGACGCGGCGGAATCCGCGTTGACGCCGACATGAACGAAGAAAACGTCACCCTGCGCCCGATCGCCGAAGCCGACCTCCCGCACTTCCTGTCCCTGCTGAACGACCCCGACGCGATGGGCGAGCACCTGTGGTTCGGCTGGCGGCAGCCGGACCGGATCCGCCGGGTCTGGGCCGAGAACGGGCTGCTCACGGACGAGCAGTGGACGCTCGCGATCACCGTGGACGGGGAGTTCCGCGGCTACGCCGCCGCCATGCGGGAGGTCGCGGCGCCGACGGGCTGGCACTGGAGCATGGGCGCGCAGCTGCTGCCCGGGGCGCGCGGCCGGGGGATCGGCACCCGGGCCCAACGGCTGTTCGTCGACTACCTGTTCGCGCATTCGACGGCGATGCGGCTGGAGGCGGAGACCGAATCCGCCAACCTGGCCGAGCAGCGCGTCCTGGAGAAGCTCGGCTTCGTCCGCGAGGGCGTGAAGCGGGCGCAGGTCTTCCGGGCCGGCGAGTGGCGCGACGTCGTCCTCTACAGCCTGCTGCGCACCGATCCCCGCCCGTAGCCCGGATGCGGAACCGCCGCGACCGCTCGGCCGTTGGCGCCTGCATGAGCGAAGAGAGAGTCTCGCTGCGCCCGATCGCCGAGGACGAGCTGTCCGCGATCGAGGCGCTGGTGAACGACCCGCAGGCGCTGGGTGAATTCCAGTGGTACGGCTGGCGGGACCCGCAGCGGTTCCGCCGCCGGTGGCAGGAGAGCCGGCTGCTGGAGGAGGAGCAGTGGATGCTCGCGGTCGCCGTCGACGGGGAGTTCGGCGGCTTCGTCGCCGCCAACCGCAGCGGGGTGCGGCCGGCCGCCCCGTACTGGAGCATCGGCGTGCAGCTGCTGCCCGGGGTGCGCGGACGGGGGATCGGCACCCGGGCCCAACGGCTGCTGGTGGACTACCTGTTCGCGCACTCGCCGGTGATGCGGCTGGAGGCGGACACCGAGGCGGGCAACCTGGCCGAGCAGCGCGTCCTGGAGAAGCTCGGGTTCACCCGGGAGGGCGTGCAGCGCGCGGTGACGTTCCGGGCCGGCGAGTGGCGCGACATCGTCCGCTACAGCCTGCTGCGCACCGACCCGCGGCCCTGAGGAGCCGTCTCCTGACCGGCTCCGAACCACTCCTCGGCGAGGGCGTCCAGCGTCCGCGCCGAGGGCTTCAACTCGCGCAGGTACCACGGCAGGTTGCTGTACACGTGGAGCAGCGTGTACGCCATCAGCAGCCGGGGCTCGAAGCGGCGCCCGTACGCGTCCAGCAGCCGTCCGAGCAGGTGCGGGTCGGCCCGGGTGGTGAAGAGACCGACGGCGACCAGGTCGTAGGCCGGGTCGCCGATCATCGCGGGCTCGAAGTCGATCAGGCCGGTCAGGCGCCAGCCGTCGGCCGGGTCGGTGAGCAGGTGCTCGCGCATGAACTCGGTGTGCAGCAGGGCGCGTGCGGGGACGGCGGGGGCCGGGGCGGCCGGGAGCGGGCCGGCGGGCGGTGGGGCGACGGGCAGCGGGGCGGCGGCGAGGAAGTCCGGGATCTGCTCCAGCCAGGCCTCGGCCAGCCCGCGTTCGCGCTGGCGGTCCACCGCGCCCGCCCGTTGGCGGGCCAGGAAGGCCGGCCAGTCGCCGGGGCCGAGGACCTCGGCGAGCGGCCCGGGGTCGAGGGCGTGCAGGGCGGCGAGGGCCTCGCCGCAGTCGCGGGCGATCCGTTCGCGGTCGGGCGGCGGGATGCGCGGCCAGGCCGGGGCGAGGCCCTCGCCGGGCAGCCGGGACATCAGGATGTACCGCCAGCCGTTGACGTACTCGCCGGCCGCCCGGACGGACGGGGTGGGGATCGGCAGGGCGCCGTCCACCCGGGCGAGCACCCGCTCCTCGACGAGGCCGTCCCGGGCACTCGCCGCCGGGAACAGCTTGAGGACGTGCTCCGCGCCGACCGCGTACACCGGGACGGAGCCTTCCGCGAAGCGCTCCAGCGGCAAACCCCCGACCCCCAGTCGGGCGCAGAGCGCCTCGGCGCCGGGGCGCATCACCGTCTCGTCGGGGACGACCGCGTCCCATTCCTCGTCCGTCAGCACCAGGGGCAGCACGCGTGCACGCTAGGCGGCCGAACCGCCCCGACGCAACGGGATTTCCCGGCGCGGAAGGATGGTCAGTACCCGTCCTGGCAGGTCCCGCAGGGGTCGGCGGCCGGGGTCAGCGGCTCGGGGCCGGCCTCCGGGTCGCGGGTGAGCAGGTAGCGGGCGCCGGGGCCGGCCTCGCCGGCGCGGTCGGCGGCGTTGTAGAGGGTGCAGCGGGACAGCGAGAGGCAGCCGCAGCCGATGCAGCCGGTGAGCTTCTCCTTGAGCCGCCGCAGTTCGTCGATCTGCTCGTCGATCCGGCTCTGCCAGGACTCGGCCACCTGGTCCCACTCGGCGCGGCTGGGGGCCGGGCGGTCGGGGAGCCGGTCGAGGGCGACCTTCGCCTCGTCCAGCGAGAGGCCGACCCGCTGGGCGGCGCGGACGAAGGCGATCCGGCGCAGTGTCGCGCGGGTGTAGCGGCGCTGGCCGCCGGAGGTGCGGGTGGCGTGGATCAGGCCGAGGCTCTCGTAGTAGCGCAGCGCGGAGGCGGCGAGGCCGCTGCGGTGGCCGAGTTGGCCGATGGTGAGCAGGTCGCTGTGGTGCGGGCCGGGCGTGCGGCGGCCGTCGGGGCGGTCGGTCATGGGATCCCACTGTAGCCGCTTGACCTCAAGTCGACTTGAAGTTGCACGATCGTGGCCATGACGACGAACGCGCCCGCCAAGACCGCGACCGGCATCCGCTTCGAGGACCTCCCCGCCCTGCTGGGCCTGATGACCGGCGCCGAGAAGCACGGCCCCGCCGCCACCTCCACCCTGGACGCGCTCTGGGTGCTGTACGACCGGGTGCTGCGGGTGTCCCCGGAGACCGTCGACGCCCAGGACCGCGACCGCTTCCTGCTCTCCAAGGGCCACGGCCCGATGGCGTACTACGCCGTGCTGGCGGCCAAGGGGTTCCTCGACCGGGAGGTGCTGCCGAGCTTCGGCGGTTACGACTCGCCGCTCGGCCACCACCCGGACCGCACGCTGGTGAGCGGGGTGGAGATCGCCTCCGGATCGCTCGGGCACGGCCTGCCGCTGGCCGTCGGCACCGCGCTCGGCCTGCGGGCCCAGGGCCTGACCGGCCCGGCGGTGTGGGTGCTGGTCGGCGACGCGGAGTTCGACGAGGGCTCCAACGCCGAGGCGGTGGCCTTCGCCGGCGCCTACGGACTGGACCGGCTGCACGTGGTGGTGATCGACAACTCCTCGGCCACGCACGGCTGGCAGGGCGGCATCGCCCAGCGGTTCGCGGCCGAGGGCTGGTCGACCGCGACGGTGGACGGCCGCGACCACGGGGCGCTGTACCGCGCGTACACGGCGGAGCACCCGGGCCGCCCGCACGTGGTGGTCGCCCGGGTGGAGCCCAAGGAGAACCACTGAGCGACCGGCCGCCCGAGCCCGTCCAGCCCGCCCGAGCCCGTCCAGCCCGCTCAGCCCGCCGAACCCGCTCAGCCCGCTCAGCCCGCCGTACCCGCCGAGCCCGCACCCCCGAGAGGAACCCCACCGATGGACACCATGCGCGACCGCTTCGTGGACGTGACCACCCGACTGCTGGACGAGGACCCCCGGCTGGCCCTGGTGCTCGCCGACATCACCGCCGCCGCCTTCGCCCCGGCGCAGCGGCGCCACCCCGACCGGGTGGTCAACGTCGGCATCCGCGAGCAGCTGCTGATCGGCGCGGCCGGCGGCCTGGCGCTCACCGGGATGCGCCCGATCGCCCACACCTTCGCCAGCTTCCTGATCGAGCGGCCCTTCGAGCAGGTCAAGCTGGACCTCGTCCACCAGGGCGTCGGCGCCGTGCTGGTGAGCGCGGCGGGCTCGTACGACTGGCCGGCCGGCGGCCGCACCCACATGTCCCCGGGCGACGTCGCCCTGCTGGACACCCTGCCGGACTGGACGGTCCACGTCCCCGGCCACCCGGACGAGGCCGAGCAACTGCTGCGCCACGCCTACGCGGACGGCGACCGCAACGTGTACGTCCGGCTCTCCGAGCACCGCAACGCGGCCCCGGTGCCGGTCGAGCCGGGGCGCTTCACCACCCTCCGGACCGGCTCGCGCGGCGCGGTGATCGCCGTCGGGCCGATGCTGGACGCGGTGCTCGCGGCCACCGAGGGCCTGGACGCCACCGTGCTGTACGCGGCGACGGTGCGCCCCTTCGACGCCGCCGGGCTGCGCGCGGCGCTCGGCGACCGGGCGGACGTGGTGCTGGTGGAGCCGTACCTGGCGGGCACCTCGGCGGGCGAGGCGCACGAGGCGCTGGCCGACCGCGCGCACCGGGTGCTGGGCCTGGGCGTGCCGCGCGCGGAGCACCGGCACTACGGCTCGATCGCGGAGCACCTGACCGCCTACGGCCTGGACGTCCCGTCGCTCCGGGAGCGGATCGGCACCTTCCTCTGGTGAGCCCGCCCGGCCGCCCGGCCGCCCGGCCGCCCGGCCGTCCGGCCGTCCGGCGAGCGCACCGTCAGGTCAGCACCACGGCCACCGCGTCCGCCGCCAGCCGCACCGCCGCGCCCTCCAGCGCCGCCGCCCCGAAGGCCGCCACCACCTCGCGCCCGGCGCCCCCGAGCGGCAGCGCGGCCTCGCCCGGCCCGAGGTTGACGGCGATCCGGTACGGCCCCCGGTGCACCACCAGCAGGCCCGCCGCCTCGTCGGCGGTCACCCGCACCGCGCCGAGGTCCGGGTCGGACAGCTCCGGCCGCTCGCGCCGCAGCCGGATCAACCTCCGGTACCAGGTGAGCAGTTCGGCGTGCGGGACGCGCCGGGGCTCGGTCCAGTCGAGGACCGAGCGCAGCACGGTGGCGGGCTCCTGCGGGTCGGGGACGGCCTCGGCGGCCCAGCCGTGCCCGGCGAACTCCCGCCGCCGGCCCTGCCGGACGGCCTCGGCGAGGCCCGGGTCGGTGTGGTCGGTGAAGTACTGCCAGGGGGTGGCGGCGCCCCACTCCTCGCCCATGAAGAGCATCGGGGTGAACGGCGAGGTGAGCACCAGCGCGGCGCCGCAGGCGAGCCGGCCGGGGGAGAGGCTGGTGGAGACGCGGTCCCCGAGCGCCCGGTTGCCGACCTGGTCGTGGGTCTGGAGGTAGCCGAGCAGCCGGTGACCGTCGGCGAGCGGGGCGAACGGGCGCCCGTGACGGCGGCCGCGGAAGGAGGACCAGGTGCCGTCGTGGAAGAACCCCCGGGTGAGGGTCTTGGCGAGGGCGGCGAGCGGTTCGCGCGCGAAGTCGCCGTAGTAGCCCTGGGATTCGCCGGTGAGCGCGCAGTGCAGGGCGTGGTGGAAGTCGTCGCTCCACTGCGCGGTGAGGCCCAGCCCGCCCGCCTCGGGCGGCGCGGTGGTGGCCGGGGTGTTGCGGTCGGACTCGACGACCAGGAACAGCGGCCGGTTGGTGGCGACCGCCAACTTCCGGACCTCACCCGACAGTTCCTCCAGGAAGTGGACCGCCCGGTCGTCCGCGAGGGCGTGCACGGCGTCCAGCCGCAGCCCGTCGATCCGGTAGTCGCGCAGCCAGGCCAGCGCGCTGCCGATCAGGTAGGCGCGCACCTCGTCCGAGCCGGGCGCGTCCAGGTTGACCGCCGAGCCCCACGGGGTGTGGTGCCGGTCGGTGAAGTACGGGCCGTACGCGGGAAGGTGGTTGCCGGACGGGCCGAGGTGGTTGTGCACCACGTCCAGCACCACCCCGAGGCCCTTGCGGTGGGCGGCGTCCACGAAGCGCTTGAGCCCCTCGGGCCCGCCGTAGGGCTCGTGGACGGCCCAGAGCGAGACCCCGTCGTAGCCCCAGCCGTGCTTGCCGGGGAACGGGCAGACCGGCATCAGCTCGACGAAGTCCACGCCCAACTCGACCAGGTGGTCCAGGCGTTCGGCGGCGGCGTCAAAGGTGCCGCGGGTGGTGAAGGTGCCCACGTGCAGCTCGTAGAGCACCGCGCCGGGCAGCGGCCGGCCGTACCGCTCGGTCTGCGACCAGCGGAACGCGGCGTGGTCCACCGCGCGGCTCGGCCCGTCCGGTCCGTACGGCTGCCGGGGCGAGCGCGGGTCGGGCAGCGGCGGGCCGTCGTCGAGCCGGAAGGCGTAGTCGCCCGCCGGGGCCTCGCCGGACCACCAGCCGGCCCGGTCCGGGCAGCGGGCCAACTCGTGGGCCGTGCCGTCGACTTCGACCAGCACCCGGGAGTCGGCGTGGGGCGCCCACACCTGGTAGAGCGGCATCAGGCCCTCCTCGTCAGCAGTGCCACCGGCAGGTCCGTCAGCAGCTCCGCCACCGGCACCGGGCCGGCCGGCACGCTCCGCCCGGTCAGCTCGTCGGTCCACGGCCCGCCCGCCGGCAGCTCCAGGACGGTGTCGTGCCAGCCGCCCGCCCGCTCCAGCCCGTACGGCAGCCGGGTGACGGCGGTGACCACGTCCTCGCCCCGGGCGAAGGCCAGCAGGTGGTCGCCGGAGCGGCCCGCGGCGGGCAGCGGCCGGTACCGGCCGAGCGGGCGGGAGCGGCGCAGGTGCAGCGCGGTGCTGGTCAGGTGCAGCTTCTCCCGGGCGAGGTCGCCGGGGCGCGGCGCGGCCGCGTCGGTGAGCCGGACGGCGAGCGCGCCGAAGTCCACCACGCGCCGGTTGTCCGGGTCCACCAGGGTGTACAGCGGCTCCTCGCTGCCCTGGTACAGGTCCGGCACGCCCGGCACGGTGAGGTGCAGCAGTGCGGCGGCCAGCGTGTTGGCGCGCGCGTACGGGGCGAGGGCGTGCACGGCGCCCTCGATCCGGGGGAGCAGCCCGGGGTTGCCGTGGACCGAGCGGGCGCGCTGCTCCAGGGCCCGCTCGTAGCGCGGGTCGGGGGTGGTCCAGGAGGTGCGCAGCTTGGCCTCGCGGGCGGACTTGAGCAGGGCGGCGACCAGCCGGTCCGGGTCGATCGGCCAGGCGGCGACCAGGGTGTGCCAGAGCAGCCAGTCGGCGTCCGGGTCGAGCCCGGGCGCGGCGGGGCCCGCGGCGGTGGTCCAGGCGGCGGCCTCGGCGGCCCAGGCGTCCGGCCGCTCGGCGAGCACCGCGAGCCGGGCCCGGGCGTCGGCGCTGCGCTTGGTGTCGTGGGTGGAGAGCACCGTCATGCCGTGCGGCCAGGCGCGCTCCTGGTACCGGCACCAGTCGTGGAACTCCGCCGGGTGCAGTCCGGGCCGGGCGGGCTCGCCGCCGACCTCGTTGAGGCCGGGCAGCGCGTTCCAGCGGTAGAAGGCGGTGTCCTCGACGCCCTTGGCGGCCACCGCGGCGGCGGTCTGGGCGAAGCGGGCGCAGAACTCCTCCTTGTCCGGGCCGCCGCCCAGCTCGCCGAGCGCGAGCGCGGCCACCAGCCGGTCGGTCGGGTCGGCGGAGCCGTCCAGGGCCGCCCGCAGCTGGGCCGCGGACGCCGCCGGCGGGGCCTCGCCGGGCCGGGCGTAGGGCCGGTACGCCGGGTAGCCGGTGAGCAGCCGGCCGAGCGCGGCGCGCAGCTGCCCGGGCGCGTGGTCGGCGTGCGCGGGCTCGGCGGCGCCGATCCGCAGCGCGATCCGCACCAGCCGCTCGACCTCGGCGGCGAGTTCGCCGTCCGGCCCGGTCATGTCGGCCCGCCCGCGCCGGGCCTCGGCGATCGCGGGGTGCGGGTCCGCGCAGAGGTCCCGGACCGGGCCGCCGTGCCGGAAGGACTCGTACGCCCCGGCCAGCCGGCAGGCGCCCGCGTGGTCGGTGAGCACGCCGTCGATCCGGCGCAGCGCGTCGTAGCCGGTGGTGCCGGCCACTGGCCAGTCCTCGGGCAGCCGCTCCTCGCCGGTGAGGATCTTCTCCACCACGACGTACGCCCCGCCGGTGGCCCCGGCCAGCCGCCGCAGGTAGCCGCGCGGGTCGGCGAGCCCGTCCGGGTGGTCGATCCGGAAGCCGTCCAGGACGCCGTCGGCGTGCAGCCCGAGCAGCACGGCGTGGGTCGCGGCGAACACCTCCGGGTCCTCGGCGCGCAGCGCGATCAGCTCGTTGACGGTGAAGAAGCGCCGGTAGTTGAGCTCGGTGCGGGCCAGCCGCCACCAGGCGAGCCGGTACCACTGGCGGGCGAGCAGCTCGGGCAGCGGCAGCCCCTCGGTGCCGGGGCGCAGCGGCAGCTCGTGCTCGTGGTAGCGCAGGGTGCCGCCGTCCACGGTGAGCCGGTCCAGTTCGGCGCCGAGCCGGTCGCCGAGCAGCGGCAGCAGCACCCGGCCGCGCCCGGGGGCGTCGACCGGGCCCGGCTGGGCGGTCCAGTCGATGTCGAACCAGCGGGCGTACGGCGAGTCGGGCCCGTCGCGCAGCACCTGCCACAGCGGCCGGTTGAGGCGTTCGGGGGCGGGCACGGCCATGTGGTTGGGCACCACGTCGGCGATCAGCCGCAGGCCGTGGCGGTGCGCGGCGGCGGCCAGCGCGCGCAGCGCCGGCTCGCCGCCGAGCTGCTCGCTGATCCGGGTGTGGTCGACGGTGTCGTAGCCGTGGGTGGAGCCGGGGACGGCCTCCAGCAGCGGGGAGAGGTGCAGGTGGGAGACGCCGAGGGCGGCCAGGTAGGGGACGGCGGCGGTGGCGTCGCGGAGGGTGAAGCCGGGCTGGAGCTGGAGGCGGTACGACGAGGAGGGGACGGGGGCGGCCGGGCGGGGCTGCGCGGGCTCGGCGGCGGGGGTCATAGCTCCATAGGTACCCGGGGGAGCCCGCCGCCAAGACCCGCTGCTGGCCCGAACAGGTGACCGCCCCCGGCCGTCCGGCAGACCCTAGGCAGGCCGCTGCAGCACCATCAGCGAGCGGTCGGTGAGCCAGAGGGCGTCCCCGGCCTTGACCCGGGCGCCCGTCCCCGGGGCGGGCAGCCGGGGGCGGGCGGTGTCGACCACGACCTGCCACTCCTGCCCGTGGTCGGCGGGCACGGTGAACTCCAGCGGCTCGAAGTGGGCGTTGAACATCAGCAGGAAGGAGTCGTCGACGATCCGCCCGCCGCGCCGGTCCGGTTCGGAGATCGCGTAGCCGTTGAGGAAGACGGTCAGCGACTTGGCGTAGCTGGCGCCCCAGTTGCGCTTGGTCATCTCCTCCCCGCCGGGGGTGAACCAGGCGATGTCGGTCAGGTCGCCGAACCCGACGGAGGCCTGCCCGCCCGGCCCGCCCGCGCCCGGCGCACCGGAACCGGGTCCGCGCGCACCCCTTCCCGCCACGCCCGACCCGGCCGCCCCCGGCCGCCCGGACACCGGCCGGCCGTGGAAGAACCGCCGCCGCCGGAACACCGGGTGGTCGCGGCGCAGCCAGATCATCCCCTGGGTGAACTCCAGCAGCCGCGCCTGCGCCCCGTCCCCCTCCGGCCAGTGCACCCAGGTGAGCTCGTTGTCCTGGCAGTAGGCGTTGTTGTTGCCCAGCTGGGTGCGGCCGAACTCGTCGCCGTGCGAGAGCATCGGCACGCCCTGGGAGAGCATCAGGGTGGCGATGAAGTTGCGCTGCTGGCGCGCCCGCAGCTCCTCCACCCCCGGGTCGGCGGTGGGGCCCTCGACGCCGCAGTTCCAGGAGCGGTTGAAGGACTCGCCGTCCCGGTTGTCCTCCCCGTTGGCCTCGTTGTGCTTCTCGTTGTACGAGACCAGGTCGCGCAGGGTGAAACCGTCGTGGCAGGTCACGAAGTTGATCGAGGCGATCGGGCGGCGGCCGTCGTCCTGGTAGAGGTCGGAGGAGCCGGTGAGCCGGGAGCCGAACTCGGCGAGGGTGGCGTTCTCGCCGCGCCACAGGTCCCGCACGGTGTCCCGGTACATGCCGTTCCACTCCGTCCACAGCGGGGGGAAGTTGCCCACCTGGTAGCCGCCCTCGCCGAGGTCCCAGGGCTCGGCGATCAGCTTGGCCTGGGAGACCACCGGGTCCTGCTGGACCAGGTCGAAGAAGGAGGAGAGCCGGTCCACCTCGTGGAACTGCCGGGCGAGGGTGGCGGCGAGGTCGAAGCGGAAGCCGTCCACGTGCATCTCGGTGACCCAGTAGCGCAGCGAGTCCATGATCAGCTGGAGCACGTGCGGGCTGCGCATCAGCAGGCTGTTGCCGGTGCCGGTGGTGTCCTCGTAGAAGCGCTGGTCGCGGGCGAGGCGGTAGTAGGAGACGTTGTCCAGGCCGCGCAGCGACAGCGTCGGCCCCAGGTGGTTGCCCTCGGCGGTGTGGTTGTAGACGACGTCCAGGATCACCTCGATCCCGGCCGCGTGCAGCGCCTTGACCATCGACTTGAACTCCTGCACCTGCTGGCCGCGGTCGCCGGTGGAGGAGTAGGAGGAGTGCGGGGCGAAGAAGCCGATGGTGTTGTAGCCCCAGTAGTTGACCAGGCCGAGGTCCCGCAGCCGGTGGTCGCGGACGAACTGGTGCACCGGCATCAGCTCGATCGCGGTGACGCCGAGCTTGGCCAGGTGCTCGATCACCGCCGGGTGGGCCAGGCCCGCGTACGTGCCGCGGATCTCCTCGGGGATGCCCGGGTGCAGCCGGGTGAGGCCCTTGACGTGGGCCTCGTAGATGACGGTGCGGTGGTAGTCGGTGCGCGGCGGGCGGTCGGTGCCCCAGTCGAAGTACGGGTTGATCACCACCGAGTGCATGGTGTGCGGGGCGGAGTCCAGGTCGTTGCGGCGCTCGGGGGCGCCGAAGTGGTAGCCGTAGACCGACTCGTCCCAGTCGACGTGCCCGCTCATCGCCTTGGCGTACGGGTCGAGCAGCAGCTTGGCGCTGTTGTGCCGCTGGCCCAGGCCCGGGTTGTACGGGCCGTGCACCCGGAAGCCGTAGCGCTGGCCGGGCTGGATGCCCGGGAGGTAGGCGTGCCGGACGAAGGCGTCCGTCTCGCGCAGTTCGACGGCCGTCTCGGAGCCGTCCTCGGCGATCAGGCACAGCTCGATCCGGTCGGCGCTCTCGGAGAACACCGCGAAGTTGGTGCCGGCCCCGTCGTAGGTGGCACCGAGCGGGTAGGGCGTACCGGGCCAGACCTGCATGACTCCTCAACTTCCTTACTTCCGACGGAAACTGACGTGTGGTCCGACAGCCGGCCCGACCGCCTGCCCGGACCCGGACGCTCTCCTGCCCGGCCGGGCGGCCGGGCATGTGCGTGACCGCGCGCCGTGACGCACGGCACAGCCGCCGTGACGCGCGGCACAGGGCATACTCCCCGAGCCCTTCCCCGGCGGCCGGGACATCCGGCCCCGGTTGGTCCGAACGAGTAGCAGCGGGCATTCGTGTGAAAAGCGCCGCCGGTGCCGCCGCGGGGCCCCGGACATCCGGCTGCGACCGCCTCTCGGCGGGCAGTACCCTTGATCGTCCGGGCGCCCGGTCCGGGCCGACAGACAGCCAACGCTCCCCGCGCCCGCGGGGGGCAGCCGCAGATGAGGTGGCGCATGGTGTTTCCCGCAGGCGGCCGTGGCTCCGGGCCGGGCGGCCCCGACCGGGGCGCGGCCCGCAGCGAGGCTCCCACGGTGGTCATGCGCCCCACCCTGACCGGCCGGTCCCTGGTGCCCGCCCAGGGCGGCCCGGTCGAGATACCCGCGCTGGCCTGGTCGGCCGGCGAGTGGGAGGACGCCTACCAGCGGGTCCGGCTGTCCGGCCGCGCCTACGTCTGGCTCAACCTGGTCGAACAGCGGCTGCGCGCCCTGGTCGACGAGGTGCTGCACCCGATCTACGCCCCCGCCCACGGCGAGGACTGGGTCACCGCCGCGGCCGGGCCGGTCGGCGAGGAGTGGGCGCACCGGGCCGGGGCCGTACGCGAGGTCAGCCGCCGCAAGGGCTACCTGCTCGACCCGGCCGACGACGACCCGCTGGTCTTCCTGACCCTGCCCCAGCTGCGCGAGCTGATGGTCCAGCACTGGCCCTGCTTCGAGCCGTACCTGGCCGACCGGCGCGAGATCGAGCTGGCGCTGGACGAGCTGGAGGTGGCCCGGCACGTCGTCTCCCGCAACCGGGTGCTCACCCAGACCGTGCTGGCCCAGACCGAGCGGGCCGCCGCCCGGCTGCTGGCCGTCCTGGACGGCGGCGCCGGCGGGGTGCCCGCCGACGTGGTCGAGTCCCTGGTGGCCGGCCGCTACGCGGACGTCGTCGCGGTGCACGCCGACCGGGTCCGGCTCCAGCGCGACCTGCCGGTCGAGGACCTGCTGGACGGCGCCCGGCGCCTCGACGCGCTCGGCATCGGCCTCGGCATGCTCTGCCAGAACTACACCGGCAAGCGCCTGGTCCGGCTGGCCGGCGAGGGCTGCCGGGTGCGGCTGCTCTTCCTCAACCCGGCGAGCAGCGCCGTGCGCCGCCGCGAACGCGAACTCGGCCTCGGGCGCAGCGAGTTGTCGCGCTCCATCGAGATGAACATCATGCACGTGCGACGGGTCAGGGCCCGGCTGCGGGACCAGGGCGGCTTCGAGATCCGGGTCTTCGACGAGACCCCGCGCTTCACCGCCTACCTGGTCGAGGGCCCCCGCACCCCCGGCCAGGCGGGCGGCCGCCGGCAGGGCCGAGACCTCGGCGTCGTCCAGCCCTACCTGCGCCGCGCCCGCGGCATGGAGTCCCCGGCCCTGGTGCTGCGCGGCGGCGCCGGCCAGCAGCCCGGCGGCACCGAGCCCGGACTGCTGGAGGTCTACCGCGAGGAGTTCGAGGGCGTCTGGGCCGACTCCCGGTCCGTCTCCTGAGAAACCCCCTGGTCGGGGCGGCGGCGCCGCTGCCAGACTGCGGGCCGTGAACAGCCTCCCCGCCTGGACCCTGGTACCCGCCGCGCTCGCCGACCTCGACCGCATCACCGACCTCAAGGGCCAGGTCATGCGCGCCGACCTGGAACGCCTCGGCCGCTGGGACCCGGACCGCTCCCGCCGGCGGGTGGCGGACTCCTTCTCCACCAGGTGGACGTCCGTGCTACTGGTCGACGGCGCCTTCGCGGGCTGCGTCACCGTCCGCCCCGACGAGCGGGGCGGGCGCCACCTGGAGCTGTTCTACCTGTCCCCGCACCTCCAGGGCCGGGGCCTGGGCACCGCCGTGCTGCGCCACCTCCTCGCCGAGGCCGACGCCGCCGGGGACCCGGTGCACCTCGTCGTCCTCCAGGGCAGCGCCGCCCGCCGGCTGTACGAGCGCCACGGCTTCACCGTCGTCCACGAGGACGAGATCGACGTTCACCTCCACCGCCCGGCGCCCCGATGACCTTCGACGGAGCCCGTGCCCGCCTGTACGGCCGTGCCGTGCGCTCCGGTGAACTCTCAGTACTCCCAAGGATTCAGTACGGCCGCACCGGTCCGGGACAGGTGTTTGACGTTGCGGCTGACGAGCGTCCAACCGTTCGCGACAGCCGTGGCCGCGATCAGCGCATCAGGCGGGTCGATGCACGTGCCGGCGTTCTTGAGTCGGCGGTGAACGGCGAGGTAGGCGGCAGCTTCCCGTTCGCCGATCGCCGTGATCCGCCCCTCGTACTCGGCTCGAACACCGTCGAGGGCGCGTTCCAACACGGCCCGGCGCAAGGGGGCGGGGCGCGGCTTGGACACCTGCCTCGATCTCCGCAACGGTGATGACGCTCAGCCGGTGTGTGGTGGCCGGGGCGGACAGGGTCCATTGGATGACAGCGGGCGCGGGTTTCGGCCGGGTGGTGAGCTCGGCAACCACGGTGGTGTCCAGCAGGTGGATCACTCGGGTTCCGTCTCGTCGTCGTAGGAGCGCGAGCCGAACTCCAGGCCCTCGAAAGGCGTCGACAGGAGCCACTCGACGAAGCCGTCGGTCCCCAGCGTCGCCCAGCGGTGCAGCATCGCCGGCAGCTCGTCGATGTCGGTGTCGGCGAGCTCGGCATCGAAGTGCTCGACCTGGTTCTCGGGCAGAGACCTGCGGATGTCTCTGATCGTTCGCAGCGCATGGGGCTCGTCGGGCCGGTGAAGGGGCACGGGCAGGTTCGGGGCGGTGCTCATGGCCGGCTCCTTCGCTCGGGTCCGGAACCAGCCTAGGGCTCCCGACCCC
The DNA here is from genome assembly GCF_040609095.1 of Kitasatospora sp. NPDC004799. Lineage (NCBI taxonomy): Bacteria > Bacillati > Actinomycetota > Actinomycetes > Kitasatosporales > Streptomycetaceae > Kitasatospora > Kitasatospora sp. NPDC004799. The sequence continues at coordinate 9,707 of NZ_JBEXJK010000084.1, read as the reverse complement.
GGGATCGGGCTCCCCGTGGGTCGGCTTGTCGGTGGGGCGGGTGATGATAGGGGCTGTTTCGGGAGAAGGACGGAAGGACACACCTGATGAGCTGGTGGCAGCAGCCACTGGTCGGCTTCGACCTGGAGACCACGGGCACCGACCCGGCCGTGGACCGCATCGTCACGGCCGCGCTCGTGGACACCGTCGGGGCCGCCCGGGTGGGGGGCGCGCACTGGCTGATCGACCCCGGGGTGCCGATACCCGCCGAGGCGGAGGCGATCCACGGGATCGGGGACGCGGTGGCGCGGAGCAAGGGCAGGCCGGCGAAGGAGGCGGTGGAGGAGATAGCCGCCGCGCTGTGCGAGCGGATCGCCGCCGGGCGGCCGGTGGTGGCGTTCAACGCACCGTTCGACCTGTCGCTGCTCGACGCCGAGCTGCGCCGGTACGGGCTGGCGACGCTCGACGAGCGGCTGGGCCGGCCGGTCGGGCCGGTGCTGGACGCGCTGGTGATCGACCGGGCCGTGGACAAGTACCGCAAGGGCTCCCGCACCCTGCAGCGGGTCTGCGAGCTGTACGGGGTGGAGCTGACGGACGCCCACGAGGCGGGCAGCGACGCGCTGGCCGCCGTCCGGGTCGCCGTCGCGCTGGCCGGGCGCTACCCGGCCGAGGTCGGGGCGGTGGCCCCCGCCGAGCTGCACCGGCGGCAGGTCGACTGGTACCGGGAGTGGGCCGAGGGCCTCCAGGCCTGGCTGCGCCGCGGCAAGGACCCGCAGGCGGTGGTCGACGCGCGCTGGCCCGCCCGGTGACGCCTGTGCGTCCCGTGGTCCCGGTACGCCCGGCCCGCCCCGCGGACCTGCCCGGCTTCCTCGCCCTCGCCGCCGAGGTCGAGCACTGGTTCGGCCCGATGGTCGCCGAACCGGGCTTCCACCGCGCGGTGCGCGACAGCGCCGAGCGCGGCCTGGCGACCGTCGCCGAGGACGGCGCGGGCCTGCTCGGCGGCCTGCTGTTCGGCCCCGGCGGCCCCGCAGGCCCTGGCGGCCCGGCACGGCCGCACCACCTGCACTGGCTGGTGGTCGCCGGGCGCGCCCGGGGCACCGGCGTCGGCCGGGAGCTGGTCGAGGACGTGCTGCGCCGCCACGTCCGGGGCCCGGCCACCGTCGAGGTGGTGACCTTCGGCCCGGACCACCCGGGCGCGGCGGCGAGCGGCGCCCGGGCCTTCTACGAGCGGCTGGGCTTCACCCCGGCCGAGGCCGCCGCCCCGGGCCCGGAGGGCGGCTCCCGGCAGGTCTACCGGCTCGCCGTGGCCTGACGGGCCTACTGGAGGTCCAGCCCCACCGGGTGGGCGAGGTCCGCCGGGCAGACGAAGACGTGCAGCTCCCCGTGCCGACCGACCGACACCTCCGGCGCCCCACCGCTGTCCACGGTCAGCAGGTGGACCATCCGGGCGCCGCAGCCGCAGTCCACCGGGATCAGGTCGGTGGAGTGCCAGGACGGCCAGCCGCCGAGCTTCCAGCCCTCCGCGCAGGACAGGGCGCGGTGGTACTCCAGGTCGTACCGGGAGGCGAACTCCTCGGCCGCGTCGCGGAGTTCGTCGGGCAGCTCGTCCTGGTCGGGAAGGTCCCGGACCTGCTCGGGGCGCACCGCGCAGGGCGTCGGCAGGTAGTTCTCCTCGCTGCGCCGGGGCGTCGGGGGAGCGGCCGGGACGAGGTCGGCGGCGCGCTGCCAGTGGAGTTCGACGTTCGGGCCGTGGTAGTACCGCCGGCCCTGGAGGTCGTCGTGGTCGTTGGGGCACCAGAGCACCTGGAGCCGGTCGGCGTCGGCCGGCCAGGGCAGCTGCGGGGCGTCCTCGGCGCGCAGGTGCAGCAGCGGCACCAGGGCGACGGCGGCGGCGGGCCGCTCGGGGACGGTCCGGTGGGTGCGCCAGTGGACCAGGTCGAGGTAGCCGGCGCCGGCCATGATCCGGTGCTGCTCGGCGGCCTCCTCCTCGGTCAGGACGTGCGCGCCGCCGGTGGTCCGGGCCCGCTCGGCCACCGCGCGGTCGATGCGCTCCCAGATCGCGCGGTCGGCCGCGGGCACGTCCCGGTACTCGTCCGCCAGGTGCCCGGCGGTGCAGTGCGGCCAGGCCTCGCCTTCCGGCCAGAGCGCGGGACCGCCGATCCGGCTGGCGTGCGGCTCCGGCGCGGCGGCGTACGGGTGGAGCAGGGTGGCGGGCCGCAGGTACGGGGCCAGTCCCGGTACGGCGGCGGCGAGTTCGGCGGTGGTGGGGCTGGTGTCGGTCACGCCTTCACCCTAGGGGCGACCCCGGACACCCCAGGGCCGACGGGTGCGGCAGGCGGTGCGCCCGCCCGCTGTCCACTCGGTGAACGCGGGGGAAGCCCTCCGCGGCGCGGCCCCAACCGCCCTACGCCGCCGGGAAGTCGAAGCCGTACCCCTGGGCGACCAGCCACGGCAGCAGCTGCTTGAGCGCGGCCACGGTCTGGCCGCGGTCGCCGCCCCCGTCGTGCAGCAGGACCACGCCGCCGGGCTTGAGCTGCTTCTGCACGGCCGAGACGATGGCCGCGGTGCCCGGGCGGGCCCAGTCGCGCGGGTCGACGGACCAGCCGAGCGAGGACATCCCGAGGCCCGCGGTGATCTGCTCGTTGTCGGCGTTGAAGCCGCCGCCCGGGGCGCGGAACCAGCCGACCTCGGTGCCCGGGCCGCCCGCCTGGACGATCATGTTCCGGGCGGCGGTGATCTCGTACACGGCCCGGTCGTGCGGGAGCTTCGCGAACGGCTGGGGGTGGGTGACGCTGTGGTCGCAGAGCCGGTGCCCGGCGGCCAGGACGCGCTTGACCGCGGCCGGGTTGGCGACGGCGTTCCGGCCGATCAGACAGAAGGTGGCCTTGGCGTGGTACTGCGCCAGCAGGTCGAGGATCTGGCCGGTGGCCGGCCCGGGGCCGTCGTCGAAGGTGAGCGCGACGGTGCGCCCGCCGGAGGCGGTGGAGCCGATCACCGCGCCCGCCCCGGTGCGCGGGGGCGGCGCCGCGGGCGAGGACGGGTCGGCGGTCGGAGTGGCCGACGCGGCGGGAGCGCCGGGGGAGCCCGTGGCCGCGGACGGGCTCGGCTTCGGCTTCGGCGACGCCGCCGGGGCGGAAGGGGCGGAAGGCGCGGAAGGGGCGGAAGGGGCGGACGGACCGGCGGCCGGGGAGTTCGCGCCGGGCGGCACGGCGTCCGAGCCGGGGACCGGCGCGACGGTGGTCGCCGCCGTCCCGCTCGGCTGCGCGGTGGCCGGCGCCGCCGCGCCCGGCGGCTGGAGCGCCCCGCCGGCCGTCCCGCAGGCGGCCAGTCCCAGGGCGGCGGTCACCGCGACGCAGCCCGCGAGCAGCCGGCGCCGGGTTCGGGACAGTCGGGTCGGGGCACAGGGGCGGCGGGCGGTCCGGGGCATGGCGGCGGCTCCTGAGGTACGAGTGCGGTGCCGATCTCTCGGGTCAGGACGACTGTCCGACAGGACGCCGATCGTACGTCCGCCGGTTGCGAGTCGGACCGACCCGGCGCGGAAGTCCTCCCACACTCCCCCCGGTGGCGCCTCCGGGACCGGCCCGGCCGTCAGAACGGGTACCAGCGCACCTCGGTGGCCCCGTCCCGCAGCGAGTCGACCCGGCGCCGGAACTCCTTCAGCGCGGCCGGGTTGCTGGCCGCCTGCTGCGCCACCCAGGAGGCGCTGGCGGTCTCCCGGGCGCCGCGCAGCACCGTGAAGCCGGGCCACTCCCGCACGTCCCAGCCGTACGCCTCGGTGAACGCGCGGTACTCCTCGACGGGCACGCCGTACCGGTCCTGGCTGAGTGCGAGGACCACCAGGTCGTGCTCGCGCAGGTCGTTCGCCATGAACTCCAGGTCGAGCAGCACCGGCCCGTCCGGGCCGACGTGGACGTTGCGGGGCAGCGCGTCGCCGTGGATCACCCCGGGGTGCAGCCGCGGGACGAGGTCGGGCAGCGCGGCCGCGAAGGCGTCCCGGCGGTGGCGCAGGAAGGCGACGTCCGCCGGGTCGACGTGGCCCTCGGCGGAGGCCAGCCAGCGCTCGACCGGGGCCAGCAGGTCGCGCCGGCCGAGCGTGAAGGGCGGCAGCGGCAGCCGGTGCAGGGCGCGCAGCAGCGGGGCGAGGTCGACCGGGCGGGCGGGCCGGACGGCGGGCGCGAGCCGGTGCCAGAAGGTGACCGGGTGGCCGTCGGCCAGCTGCGGCTCGGGTGCCACCGCGTCGTACGGGCGGACCACCGGCACGTCCTGCCCGGCCAGCCAGTGGGCGAGGGCCAGCTCGCGGTGCGCCCGGTCGTACAGCTCGGGGCCGCGGCCGACCTTGGCGACCACGGCCGGGTCGCCGAGGTCGAAGACGGCGTTCTCGCCGAGCGCGAGCAGCGCGGCCCCGTCGGGGGCGGCCAGTCCGGCCGACTCGCAGGCCTGGGCGAGCAGCAGCCGGGCGAGGCCCTCGTCGAAGGGGGTCATGACTGGGGTTCCGTTCCGCCGACGTTCATCCGGGGGACTCCGGACGGTGATCATCATGACGCACGGACGCCGGGCCCCGCGCGCGGCGGGGCCCGGCGTCGGGCGGGTCGGCAAGGTCGGACAGGGCGGACGGGTCGGGGCGGCGTCAGACCCCGGCCCGGCGGTGGCGCGCCCCCTCCGCCGGGCCGGCCGGCCGGGCGTGCAGGGCCCGGTCGGCGCCGAGCGGCGGGACGGACTCGCCGTGCGAGAGGTCCGGCAGCCAGTTCAGCCAGCGCGGCAGGTACCAGTTGCGGTCGCCCAGCAGGCTCATCACCGAGGGCAGCAGCACCGCGCGGATCACCGTGGCGTCGATCAGCACCGCGACCGCCAGGCCCACGCCCATCTGCTTCATCACCTGCATGGACAGCGAGCCGAAGACCGAGAACACCGCCACCATGATCACCGCGGCGCTGGTGACCACCCCGGCCGTGGAGCGGATGCCGTGGGCGATCGCGGCCCGGGTCGGCAGCCCGCGGTCGTGGCCCTCCTTGATCCGGGAGACCACGAAGACGTGGTAGTCCATCGAGAGCCCGAAGAGGATCACGAACAGGAACAGCGGCACCCAGGACTCCACCGCGCCGACCCCGGCGGTGCCCAGCAGCGAGGCGCCCACGCCGTGCTGGAAGACCAGCGTCAGCACCCCGTACGCGGCGCCCACCGAGAGCAGGTTGAGCACCACGGCGGTGACCGCGACGGCCAGCGAGCGGAAGGAGGTGAGCATCAGCAGGAAGGCGAAGACGACGACGAAGGCGAAGACCAGCGGCATCGAGCCGGTCATCGTGCGGTTGAAGTCGTACGACCCGGCGGTGCGGCCGGTGACCGGGGCCTCGGTGCCGGGCACCTTGAGGACGGTGGCGGGCAGCAGGTCCTCGCGCAGGCTCTTCAGGGCGTTGTTGCTGGTGGCGTCGTTGCCGGTGCCGTTGAGCGGGATGTCGACGGTGGCGACGTTCCGGTCGGCGTGCACCGCGACGTCCACCGGGCCGTGCATCAGCGGGCTGGCCAGGGCCCTCGCCCTGAGGTCGGCGATCGCGGCGGTCATCGCGGGGGAGTCGATGTCAACGGCCTTGATCACGACGGAGGCGGGGCCGGGGCTGCCGGGGAAGGCGGCCTCGATCTTCTGCGAGGCGGCGACCAGGGGGTTGCCCGCGGGCAGCTGCTGCTGGAACGTCAGGTTGGCGGTGTGCATGGTGAGCGTCGGCGCGGCCAGGCCCAGCAGGACGGCGCCGGCGAGCACGGTGGCGGCCAGCGGGCGGCGCAGCACCGGGGTGAGCACCGCGTTCCAGAACCGGCCGCCGGTCCGCGCCGCGTCCGGGCGGCGCAGCCGGGCCAGGAACGGCACCCGGCCCTTCTCGACCCGGTCGCCGAGCATCGACAGCAGCGCGGGCAGCACGGTGAGCGAGCCGAGCACCGCGGTGACCACGACCACGATGGTGGCGAAGGCCATCGACCTGAAGGTGGCGATCCCGGTGAGGAACATCCCGGCCATGGCGACCACCACGGTGACGCCGGAGACCAGCACCGCCCGGCCGCTGGTGGCCGCGGCCACGGCCAGCGCGGTGGCCGCGTCCCGTCCGGCGGCCCGCTCCTCGCGCTCGCGGCGCAGATAGAAGAGGCAGTAGTCGACGCCGACGGCGAGGCCGACCAGCAGCATCACCGAGCTGGCGTCGTCGCTGGTGTGCAGGAACCCGCTGCTGAGCGCGACCAGCCCGGCGGCCGCGACGAAGGCGGTGAGCGCGAGCACCACCGGCAGCACGGCGGCGACCAGCGCGCCGAAGGCGACCAGCAGGATGCCGAGGGCGAGCGGCACGGCCGTCCACTCGGCGCGGGCGAAGTCGTTCGCGAACTGGTCCTGCATCCACTTGCCGGAGCTGGCGTCGCCGAGCTGGACCACCGTCAGGTCCGGGTGCTGCCGCTGCACGCCGGCCACCGCGTCCAGCACCGACCGGACGTGCTCGACGGCCTCGGCCCGGTCGCCCCGGAGGGTCAGCGTCACGAGCGCGGAGTGGCCGTCGGCGGAGACCGCCTTGGTGTCGTACGGCGACCGGACCTCGGCGGCCCGGCCGGTGCCGTTCACGGCGGCGATCACCTGGTCGACGGCGGTGCGGAACTCCGGGTCGTCGGCGCTCCGGGTGGCGCTCTGGACCAGGACGGTCTCGCCGGCCGGGGTCTTCAGCCCGGCCTCGTCGAGGATCCGCGCGGCCCGGGAGACCTGCCCGGGGACGGACTCCGCGTCCGTCACCTTGGTGCTGCCGTGCACGGTGCCGAGCGCGGCGGCCAGGACGACGAAGAGCAGCCAGCCGAACACGGCGGTCTTGCGGTGCCGGGCGCTCCAGGCGCCCATCGCGGCCGCCGGGCCGAGTCTGGACTTCACGGGCTTCACGGTGGTTCCCCCCTGGGAGAGCGGCGGTCGTCGCCGGACGGGAGCGGCGGCGGCCCTGGGTCGGGGAGACCGCCGGTTGCGGGTGCGCCGGCTGCCGTCCGGCGTCCCGATCGACGGTAGGGAAGCGGGGGTTGACGGGTAATCCGGCTGGCGGGTGACCGCTCCCTGGTGCTCTCCTCGGGGCCGGGGTGGGGTTTTCCCTACCCCGGGACCCCGAGATCTCCTCCTAGGGGGTAGGGGATGCGCTCCACCCTGAGGGGGAGAAGTCTCCACCCGGAGCACGAGGTCAACCGGGGTGTGCCCGGGAGAAACTGGGCCGGGGCCGCTTCGTGGCGGCCCGACGGGGGTTGAAGCACACGGGGGCTCCTTGCCGGGCGGCAAGCAAGTACTCGTAGGATGATGCCCCGAACCTACTTACCTGCCGACCGGCAAGGGAGTGCCACCGGGCATTCCCCGAGCCGGTCCTGCCGTCGCCCAGCGTCCCGTCCCCCAAGGGCTGCGGTGAACCATGCCCAGGAGGCATCGAGCATGTTCCACCGACTAGGACAATTCGTCGTTCGCCGCCCCTGGTGGGTGATCGGCGCATGGCTGATCGCCGCGGTCGCGATCATCGCGACCGCCCCGCCGCTGAAGGCCAACACCGACGAGGCGGCCTTCCTGCCCAAGCACTACGAGTCCATCCAGGCCTCGGAGCTCCAGCAGAAGGCCTTCCCGTCCAACATCTCGCCCTCGGCGCTCCTGCTCTTCGAGCGCACCGACGGCGGCAAGCTGGACGACGGCGACGCGGCGACCATGACCAAGGTCACCCAGGGGCTGACCGACAAGAAGATCCCGCTGGTCGAGATGGTCGTCCCGGTGTCCCCGGCGTCCTACTCGCAGGACCACAAGTACGCGATGTCGATGGTCTCCATGGACAAGACCAAGATGCAGTCGGAGGAGTTCACCGACGCCGCGAAGAAGCTCCGCGAGGAGGGCACCGCGCTCGCCGCCGGCAGCACCCTGAAGTTCCAGGTCGGCGGCCCGGCCGCGATGAACCTGGACCAGAAGGACGCCGGCAAGACAGCCGGCATGCTGATCGGCCTCGGCACGATCGTGATCATCCTGCTCACGCTCGGGATCATCTTCCGCAGCCCGATCATCGCGCTGCTGCCGATCCTCTCGGTGATCATCTACTCGATGGTCGCCAACGGCCTGATCTCGGACGCCAGCAAGCTGTTCGGACTCAAGGCCGACAGCTCGATGGAACAGATCCTCACCGTCGTCCTCTACGGCGTCGGCACCGACTACTTCCTGTTCCTGATGTTCCGCTACCGCGAGCGGCTGCGGGCCGGGGACGACCGCAAGCAGGCCGTCGCCAACGCGGTCGGCCGGGTCGGCGAGGCGATCGCCTCCGCCGCCGGTGCCGTCGTGGTCGCCTTCGCCGTGCTCGTCCTGTCCAGCCTCGGCATGTTCAAGGCGCTCGGCCCCTCGCTGGCCATCGCGGTGGCCGTCACGGCGGTCGCCTCGGTCACCCTGGTGCCCGCGATCCTCTGCCTGATCCCCGAGAAGGTCCTGTTCTGGCCCTCCAAGGCCTGGCAGCGCGAGCCCTCCAACGCCCGCTTCGCCGCGATGGGCCGCGGCGTCGGCCGCCGTCCGGCCGCCGCCGCCCTGCTCTCCGGCCTGGTGATGGTCGGCCTCGCGGTCGCCGCGCTCGGCTACCAGGGCACCTTCGACATGGCCGGCAGCTCGATGCCGAAGACCAAGGAGTCGATGGTCGTCCAGGACACCATGATCAAGGCCTACTCGGCCGGTGCCGCCGACCCCGCCCACATCTACCTGACCAGCCAGAACGGCAACAAGATCGACGTCGCCGGCCTCAAGGGCTACGTGGCGGACCTGGGCAAGGTGGACGGCGTGTCCAGCGCCGCCCTGCCGGACCCGCAGCACGGCATCAGCAAGGACGGGCTCACCGCCGACATCACCGTCGTCCTCAAGGACGAGGCCGCCAGCAACAAGGCCATCGACACCATCGGCAAGGTCCGCGAGGTCGCCCACGGCCACGCACCGGCCGGCACCAAGGCCTACGTCGCCGGGACCACCTCCGTGTACAAGGACATCAACACGGCGATGGCCCACGACTACAGCCTGGTCTTCCCGATCGCCGCGGTGCTGATCATGGTGATCCTCGGCCTGCTGCTGCGCAGCGTGGTCGCCCCCTGGTACCTGATGGCCTCGGTCGGCCTCGGCTTCGGCGCCACCCTCGGTGCCACCACCCTGCTGTTCCAGAACATCAAGGGCGAGCAGGGCCTGATGTTCATGCTGCCGATCCTGATCTACCTGTTCGTGGTCGCGCTCGGCACCGACTACAACATCCTGATGATCGCCCGACTGCGCGAGGAGGCCCAGGAGGGTCGCAGCCCCCGCGAGGCGGCGAGCCAGGCCATCCGGCACGCCGGTCCGACGGTGGCCGCGGCCGGCTTCATCCTGGCCGCGACCTTCGCCACCATGCTGCTGGCCGGGAACACGATGATGAGCGAGATGGGCTTCTCGATCGCCATCGGCATCCTCATCGCGGCCTTCGTGATGGCGATGTTCTTCACCCCGGCGCTCACCGCGTTGCTCGGCCACCGCGCCTGGTGGCCCGGCCACGCGGACGCCCCCGGCCACGGCCACGGCGCGGGCCCGGCCCCGCTGGCCGGTCACCGCGAGGTGCCGGAGCCGGCCGGCCGGCGCTGACCCGACCGGGTCGGTACGAACAGGCGGGGGCCCCCGGGGCGGGGGGGCCCCCAGCCCCCAGTGCGGGGGGGCCCAAAACGTTATAAACGGGGGGGAAAACAACGGGGCAAAC
>NZ_JBEXJK010000083.1:0-25266 GCF_040609095.1 Kitasatospora sp. NPDC004799 | reverse complement strand
ACTCCCGTCGTTCGCCCGGAGGGCGGGCGGGGCGGCGTTGGGGTGCGTGCATCGCAAGGCGGAGGAGGGAGCCACTGCGGAGCATTGGCGACCGACGACAACGTGGCGAGGTGCGTGCCCCGGCGTCGCCCCGCAGACGCGAGTTCGAAGACAGGCCCCAGGGCTGAACCGGTGACACCCGGTAACGTAGCGGCCCGTGACTACCTGGATCTGGGCCGGCGTGGCCGTGGTGCTGTTCGGCATGTACCTGAGTTGGACGGCCGGTCGCCTGGACCGGCTGCATGCCCGGATCGACGCCGCGCGGGCGGCGCTGGACGCGCAGCTGCTCCGCCGGGCCTCGGTGGCGATGGAGCTGGCGACCTCCTCGCTGCTGGACCCGGCGGCCTCGCTGCTGCTGCTGGACGCGGCGCACGCGGCCCGGCAGGCCGAGGACGAGCAGCGCGAGGTGGCGGAGAGCCAGCTGAGCCTGGCGCTGCGGGCGGTGTTCGAGGAGCCGGAGCAGATGGCGGCGCTGATGGCCGAGCCGGGCGGCGAGGACGCGGTTCGTGAGCTGACGGCCGCGGTGCGGCGGGTGCCGATGGCCCGCCGGTTCCACAACGACGCGGTGCGGGCGGCGCGGGCGGTGCGCGAGCACCGGCTGGTGCGGTACTTCCGGCTGGCGGGGAACGCGCCGTTCCCGCTGGCGTTCGAGATGGACGATGCCCCACCGCCCGCCCTCACGCCCGAAGGGGCGCCTGCTTAAGGTGTCCCCGGATACGGCCCGTTTGTCGTGTCCCGTCGTCCGGGCTGGACTTGGTGGCGCATGAGTGGGCCACCCGTTCTGCCTACCATAGGGCGATAGCACTGATTCATCTTCGAGTGAGGTCTCACGTGTCCACCACCCCCACCACCGCAGACCAGCCGCAGATCGGCACCGCCCGGGTCAAGCGCGGCATGGCCGAGCAGCTCAAGGGCGGTGTGATCATGGACGTGGTCAACGCCGAGCAGGCCAAGATCGCCGAGGACGCCGGCGCGGTCGCCGTCATGGCCCTGGAGCGGGTCCCCGCGGACATCCGCAAGGACGGCGGCGTGGCCCGCATGTCCGACCCGAACATGATCGAGGAGATCATCGAGGCCGTCTCCATCCCGGTGATGGCCAAGTCCCGCATCGGCCACTTCGTCGAGGCCCAGGTCCTGCAGTCGCTGGGCGTCGACTACATCGACGAGTCCGAGGTGCTCACCCCGGCCGACGAGGTCAACCACTCGGACAAGTGGGCCTTCACCACCCCGTTCGTCTGCGGCGCCACCAACCTGGGCGAGGCCCTGCGCCGCATCGCCGAGGGCGCGGCCATGATCCGCTCGAAGGGCGAGGCCGGCACCGGCAACGTCGTCGAGGCCGTCCGCCACCTGCGCCAGATCAAGAACGAGATCGGCCAGCTGCGCGCCCTGGACAACAACGAGCTGTACGCCGCCGCCAAGGAGCTGCGCGCCCCGTACGAGCTGGTCAAGGAGGTCGCCGAGCTCGGCAAGCTGCCGGTCGTGCTGTTCTCCGCCGGTGGCGTGGCCACCCCGGCCGACGCCGCGCTGATGCGCCAGCTGGGCGCCGAGGGCGTCTTCGTCGGCTCCGGCATCTTCAAGTCGGGCGACCCGGCCAAGCGTGCCGCCGCCATCGTGAAGGCCACCACCTTCTTCGACGACCCGAAGATCATCGCGGACGCCTCCCGCAACCTGGGCGAGGCCATGGTCGGCATCAACTGCGACACCCTGCCGGAGACCGAGCGCTACGCCAACCGCGGCTGGTAACCACCACCACTCCCGGCCGGCCCGCCGCAGCGCCTCGGTGCGCGGCGGGCCGCGCCACGTAGTCCGTCGTAACGATCGATAGAGGTTGAAGACCGTGAGCACTCCTGTCATCGGCGTCCTCGCCCTGCAGGGCGACGTCCGCGAGCACCTGGTGGCGCTGGCCGAGGCCGACGCGCTCGCCCGTCCGGTGCGCCGCGCCGAGGAGCTGGCCGAGGTCGACGCGCTGGTGATCCCCGGCGGGGAGTCCACCACCATGTCCAAGCTGGCGCTGCTGTTCGGCGTGATGGACCCGCTGCGCGAGCGGGTCGCCGCGGGGATGCCGGTCTACGGCACCTGCGCGGGCATGATCATGCTGGCGGACAAGATCCTGGACGGCCGCGACGACCAGCAGACCGTCGGCGGCATCGACATGACCGTGCGCCGCAACGCCTTCGGCCGCCAGAACGAGTCCTTCGAGTCCGGGATCGACTTCGCGGGCCTGGACGACGCGCCGGTGCACGGCGTCTTCATCCGCGCCCCCTGGGTCGAGTCGGTCGGTACGGGCGTCAAGGTGCTGGCCGAGCTGCCCGCCGCGGACGGCCCGGAGAGCCGGATCGTGGCGGTGCGCCAGGGCAACCTGCTCGCCACGTCCTTCCACCCGGAGCTGACCGGCGACCACCGGGTGCACGCGTACTTCGTGCGCATGGTCGAGGAGCACCTCGCGGCGGCCGCGAACTGACCCGGCCGGCCGCGCGCTGACCGTGTGCGCCCCACCGGTGACAACACCGGTAAGATCTCCTCTGTTCATTTCTCATTGGCGACGTAAAGGAGCTGGCGATGTCCGGCCACTCTAAGTGGGCTACCACCAAGCACAAGAAGGCCGTGATCGACGCCAAGCGCGGCAAGCTCTTCGCCAAGATGATCAAGAACATCGAGGTGGCGGCGAAGACGGGCGGGCCCGACCCGGCGGGCAACCCGACGCTCTACGACGCCATCCAGAAGGCGAAGAAGAGCTCGGTCCCGATCGACAACATCAACCGCGCCGTCAAGCGCGGTGGCGGTCTGGAGGCCGGCGGCGCCGACTACCAGACCATCATGTACGAGGGCTACGGCCCGAACGGCGTCGCGGTCCTGATCGAGTGCCTCACCGACAACCGCAACCGCGCCGCCTCCGACGTGCGCGTCGCGATGACCCGCAACGGCGGCTCGATGGCCGACCCGGGCTCGGTGTCGTACATGTTCAACCGCAAGGGCGTCGTGATCGTCCCCAAGGCCGACGGCGTGGACGAGGACAAGGTCCTCGACATCGTCCTCGACCACGGGGCCGAGGAGGTCAACGACCTGGGCGAGGCCTTCGAGGTGATCTCCGCGCCCAGCGACATGGTGGCCGTGCGCACCGCGCTGGTCGACGCGGGCGTCGAGTACGACTCGGCCGAGGCCAACTTCGTGCCGGACGTGCAGGTCGAGCTGGACGTCGACGGCGCCCGCAAGATCCTCAAGCTGATCGACGCGCTGGAGGACAGCGACGACGTGCAGAACGTCTTCGCCAACTTCGACATCTCCGACGAGATCGGCGCGCAGCTCGACGCCGAGTGATCACTGCCCAGTGATCGTCGGTGAGTGACCGTTCTCACTGCCCGGCCCGGTGGTCCCTGGACCACCGGGCCGGTGTCGTCGGTCGGGTTGTCGGACCCGGGCGGTAGCCTGCGGAGGTCCCTCGCCGCGAGCCGAGGGCGCGTCGGCACGCGGCGGGCAAGGGCGGCGGGTGGCGGCGAGTGGCGACGAACAGGGAGGCGGGGCGGGTGGTTCGGGTACTGGGCGTGGACCCGGGGCTGACCAGGTGCGGGGTCGGCGTGGTCGAGGGCGCGCCGGGTCGGCCGCTGCGGATGGCCGGGGTCGGCGTGGTGCGCACCCCCGCCGAGGCCGAGATCGGGCAGCGGCTGCTGCAGGTCGAGCAGGGCATCGAGGCCTGGCTGGACGAGCACCGGCCCGACCTGGTCGCCGTCGAGCGGGTCTTCGCCCAGCACAACGTCCGCACCGTGATGGGCACCGCGCAGGCCAGCGCCGTCGCGATGCTCTGCGCCACCCGGCGCGGCATACCCGTCACCCTGCACACCCCCAGCGAGGTCAAGGCCGCCGTCACCGGCTCCGGCCGGGCCGACAAGGCGCAGGTCACCGCCATGGTGCAGCGCCTGCTGCGGCTGGACGCGCCGCCCAAGCCCGCCGACGCGGCCGACGCGCTGGCGCTCGCCATCTGCCACATCTGGCGCGGCGGGGCGACCAACCGGCTGGAGGCCGCCGTCCGGGCCGCCCGCACGACCACCCGCTCCACTCCTCCGAAAGGCACCGTCCGATGATCGCCTTCGTGCAAGGGCCCGTGGCGGCCATCTCCTCCGGGACCGCGGTGGTCGAGGTCGGCGGAGTCGGCATGGCGGTGCAGTGCACCCCGAACACGCTGGCCGGCCTGCGGCTGGGCGAGCCGGCCCGGCTGGCCACCTCGCTGGTGGTCCGGGAGGACTCGCTGACCCTGTTCGGCTTCGCGGACGACGACGAGCGCGCCGTGTTCGAGATCCTCCAGGCCGCGCCCGGCGTCGGCCCCAAGCTGGCGCAGGCGATCCTCGGCGTGCACAGCCCCGACGCGCTGCGCGTCGCGATCGCCGGCGGCGACGAGAAGGCGCTGGTCGCCGTGCCGGGCATCGGCAAGGCCAAGGCGGCCAAGCTGCTGCTGGAGTACAAGGACAAGCTCGGCGCGCCGCACGGCGCCGTCCCCGCGCAGAAGCCGATCGCCGCCGGGCCGGCGCCGTGGAGCGAGCAGCTGCACTCCGCGCTGACCGGCCTCGGCTACGCCCCGCGCGAGGCGGACGACGCGGTGGCGGCCGTCGCCCCGGAGGCCGAGGCGCAGGCCACGCCGGACGTCGGCGCCCTGCTCCGGCTCGCCCTGCGCGGCCTCAACCGCGCCCGCTGACCCCCTGACGATCTGTCCCCTTGTCGACACCGGAGATTCTGGAGCCCGCGACGATGTACGACCCGGAACCCGCCGACCGGCTGGTCACGGCCTCCGCCGACGGCGAGGACCAGGCGGTGGAGGCGGCGCTGCGCCCCAAGCTGCTGGACGAGTTCATCGGCCAGGAGCGGGTGCGCGAGCAGCTGTCGCTGGTGCTCCAGGCGGCCCGCAAGCGCGGCAGCGCGCCCGACCACGTGCTGCTGAGCGGCCCGCCCGGGCTCGGCAAGACCACCCTCTCCATGATCATCGCCGCCGAGCTGGGCGCCCCGATCCGGATCACCTCCGGCCCGGCCATCCAGCACGCGGGGGACCTCGCCGCGATCCTCTCCTCGCTCACCGAGGGCGAGGTGCTCTTCCTCGACGAGATCCACCGGATGTCCCGGCCGGCCGAGGAGATGCTCTACATGGCGATGGAGGACTTCCGGGTCGACGTGATCGTCGGCAAGGGCCCGGGCGCCACCGCCATCCCGCTGGAGCTGCCGCCCTTCACCCTGGTCGGCGCCACCACCCGGGCCGGCCTGCTGCCGCCGCCGCTGCGCGACCGCTTCGGCTTCACCGGGCACATGGAGTTCTACGCCCCGGCCGAGCTCCAGCGGGTGGTGCACCGCTCGGCCACGCTGCTGGACGTGGAGATAGACCCGGCCGGCGCGGCCGAGATCGCCGGGCGCTCGCGCGGCACCCCGCGCATCGCCAACCGGCTGCTGCGCCGGGTCCGCGACTACGCCCAGGTCCGGCACGACGGGCAGGTCACCGCCGGGATCGCCGCCCAGGCGCTGGACGTCTACGAGGTGGACGCCCGCGGTCTGGACCGGCTGGACCGCGCGGTGCTGGACGCGCTGCTGCGGCTGTTCGGCGGCGGTCCGGTCGGTTTGTCGACACTCGCGGTCGCCGTGGGTGAGGAGTCCGAGACGGTCGAGGAGGTCGCCGAGCCCTTCCTGGTCCGCGAGGGCCTGCTCGCCCGCACCCCGCGCGGGCGGATCGCCACCGCCGCCGCCTGGCAGCACCTCGGCCTGACCCCGCCCGCACAGACCCCGCCGGTCCAGACCACTCGCGGAAGTGTTCCAGCGCAGTCGGAGCTGTTCCCCGCCGACGAAAGTTGACCGCCATCGGCTGAACGGGTGAGTCCGGCCGGTCGGTTCCCACCCCTCGCTTCCGTGGTGGCACACGGAGGAGCCGGGATCGAAGTCCCGGGAAACAGTGCAGGCGGAGGGTCGCCACTTTCGGCGGCAGGATGCGATGCTTGGCGTTGTCCGATCGATTCGGGGTCGCCTAGACTCCGCCGGACCGCCCCTCTCACCTGACGGGCCGACCAATACCACACAGGCCGCCGGCCGGCGGCCCGTAAAGGACCCTGGCTGCAGTGAACCTCATCATCCTTCTCCTCCCGATCATCGCGATCGTGCTCATGTTCCGGTCGCAGAAGAAGCGCCAGCAGCAGATGCAGCAGATGCAGACCTCGCTGGAGCCCGGGGCGGGGGTGCGCACCATCGGTGGCCTGTACGCCCAGGTGAAGGCGGTCAACGAGGAGACCGTCGAGCTGGAGATCGCGCCCGGCGTGGTCACCTACTTCACCAAGAGCGCGATCGCGGCCGTCCTGGACCGCCAGGAGTACGACGCGATCATCAACGGCCGCCCCGCCGACGACGAGCCGGCCGAGCCGGAGGTCGAGGACGCGGACGCCGCGCCGGCCGAGGACAAGCCGCTGACGCTCACCAAGGAGAGCGCCGAGAAGGGCGATGCCGAGGGCGGGGCTCCCGCGAGCAAGTAGTACGGACGGGCAACCCGCCCGGCCGCGCGGCGCAGTGCCGCGAGCCCACAGGACCTCAGGGCCGCACAACCTGCCGTACCCCCGTCCGACATCCGCCGGCCGGGGGTACGGCCGGGGAAGTGGCATGGACAGGGAGAAACGAGCAAGGTGGCAACACCCAAGTCGCGCCCGCGCGACGGCTACCCAGGGCGGGCACTGGCCCTCATCCTGGTCGTCACCGTCGGACTGGTCGCCCTCATGTTCGGGACGGGCACCACCAAGCCCCGGCTCGGGATCGATCTCGCCGGCGGCACCAGCATCACGCTGACCGCGAAGTCGGACGACCCCAAGGCGCTCAGCAAGTCCAACATGGACATCGCCGTCGGGATTATCGAGCGCCGCGTCAACGGGATGGGTGTCTCCGAGGCGGAGGTCCAGACCCAGGGCTCGGACACGATCATCGTGAACATCCCCAAGGGCGGCGACCGGCAGAACGCGGCGGACCAGGTGGGTACCACCGCGAAGCTGTTCTTCCGCCCGGTCCTGGCGGTGGCCCCCAGCGGCCTCAGCGCCCCGGCGCCCACCGGCACCCCGTCCGCGGGCGCCACCGGCACCCCGGCCGCGACCCCGTCCGCGGCTCCGTCCGCCGGCGCCGCCGCGACCGGTACCCCGTCCGCGGCCGCGAGCGCCACCAAGCAGGGCCGCCCCGCGAGCGAGGCGCTGGCCGCCGAGGGCGCCAGCCCGACCGCCGCCGCCACCGGTGCCGCCCCCGCGGCCACCGGCAGCGCCGCTCCCGCCGCCACCGGCGCCCCGAGCGCCCCGGCCGCCCCGACCAGCGCCGCCGACCTCAGCAACGCGATGACCCAGGGCTCCGTGCCGCCCGAGCTGGCCGCCGCCTTCGCCGCCCTGGACTGCTCCAAGCCCGAGGTCCGCGCCGCCCAGACCGGCGCCGAGGACAAGGCCGTCGTCGCCTGCTCCCAGAAGGCCGAGAACGGCTACTACGAGAAGCTGGCGCTCGGCCCCGCGGCCGTGAAGGGCGCGGACGTCTCCAAGGCCCAGGCCAGCATCGACACCCAGACCGGCGCCGGCTGGCAGGTGCAGCTGCAGTTCAACGGCACCGGCACCGACGCCTTCGCCAAGGTCACCGGCCAGCTGGCCGTCCAGACCCCGCCGACCAACCAGTTCGCCATCGTGCTGGACAACCAGGTCGTCTCCCACCCGCAGGTCAACGGCGCGATCCCGGGCGGCAGCGCGGTCATCACCGGCCGCTTCTCGCAGGCCGAGGCGCAGGACCTCGCCAACGTGCTGAGCTACGGCGCCCTGCCGCTGGAGTTCAGCAAGAGCGACATCACCACCGTCTCCCCGGCGCTCGGCAGCGACCAGCTCAAGGCCGGTCTGGTGGCCGGCGCGATCGGCATGATCCTGGTGGTCGCCTACTCGCTGATCTACTACCGCGGCCTCGGCCTGGTCTCGATCGCCGGTCTGATCGTCTCGGCGGTGCTGACCTACTCGATCATGGCCCTGCTCGGCAACGCGATCGGCTTCGCGCTGAACCTGCCGGCGGTCTGCGGTGCGATCGTCGCGATCGGCATCACCGCCGACTCCTTCATCGTGTACTTCGAGCGCATCCGCGACGAGGTCCGCGAGGGCGCCCCGCTGCGCCCGGCGGTCCAGCGGGCCTGGCCGCGCGCCCGGCGCACCATCCTGGTCTCGGACTTCGTGTCCTTCCTCTGTGCCGCCGTGCTGTACGTGGTCTCGGTCGGCAAGGTCCAGGGCTTCGCGTTCACCCTGGGCCTGACCACCGCGCTCGACGTCGTGGTGATCTTCCTCTTCACCAAGCCGCTCATCACGCTGCTGGCCCGCCGCAAGTTCTTCCTGGACGGCCACAAGTGGTCCGGCCTGGACCCGAAGCGGCTGGGCGCCCGCCCGCCGCTGCGCAGCAGCCGTCGCCGTAGCCCCTCCTCTGCCGCCGTGAAGGAGGCCTGACACCGTGTCACGCTTCTCCAACCTGGGCCACCGGCTCTACCAGGGCGAAGTCAGCTTCGACTTCGTCGGGCGCCGCAAGCTCTGGTACTCCATCTCCGGCGTGATCGTGCTGGTCGCGGCGATCGGCCTGGCCATGGGCCTGCACCTGGGCATCGAGTTCAAGGGCGGCTCGGTCTACACCGTGTCCAAGCCCGGCCTGACGGTCTCCCAGGCGCAGGACACCGCGGACGGGATCGTCTCCTCGCACCCGCTGGTCCAGTCGACCGACAGCGGCAAGATCCGCATCCAGGTCAGCACCGAGGAGGCGAAGAGCTCGGACCAGATCCGCACCGAGCTCTCGCAGAAGCTCGACGTGCCGCTGGACACCGTCGAGGCCCAGGTGATCGGCCCCAGCTGGGGCAAGCAGATCTCCCAGAAGGCGCTCACCGGTCTGATCGTCTTCATGATCCTGGTGACGGTCTACCTGGCGATCGCCTTCGAGTGGCGGATGGCGGTGTCCGCCCTGGTCGCCCTCATCCACGACCTCCTGATCACCATCGGCGTCTACGCCCTGGTGGGCTTCGAGGTCACCCCGGGTACGGTGATCGGCTTCCTGACCATCCTCGGGTACTCGCTCTACGACACGGTCGTCGTCTTCGACACCGTGAAGGAGAACACCAAGGGGATCACCAAGCAGAACAAGCGCACCTACAGCGAGGCCGCCAACGCGGGCCTCAACCAGACCCTGGTGCGCTCGCTCAACACCACCGTGGTGGCGCTGCTGCCGGTCGCCGCGCTGCTGTTCATCGGCGGCGGCCTGCTGGGCGCCGGCACCCTGAACGACATCTCGCTCGCGCTGTTCATCGGCCTCGCGGCCGGTGCCTACTCCTCGATCTGCGTCGCCACCCCGCTGCTGGCGCAGCTCAAGGAGGAGCAGCCGGAGATGAAGGCGCTGCGCAAGCGGGTGCTCCAGCACCGGGCCGCCGCGGCCGCCAAGGCCGAGGCCGGCGACGGCGTCGCGGCGGACGAGGAGCCGACGGGCGAGGAGCAGCCTGCGGGTATGGTCGGACAGCGCGGCCGCGCGGCCGGCACCACCCGTGCCAAGGGCCGTCCGTCCACCAAGCGCTGATCCCGACCACGATCCGAGGAACTCCACCGTGACCACCACCGACACCGCACTGGCCGAGCTGCTGAACAGCCGGATCCGGGACGTCCCGGACTACCCGAAGCCGGGTGTGCTGTTCAAGGACATCGCGCCGCTGCTCGCCGACGCCGAGGCCTTCGGCGCCCTGACCCGGGCGCTGGCGGACCGGGCGAAGGAGCTCGGTGCGACCAAGGTGGTGGGCCTGGAGGCGCGCGGCTTCGTGCTGGCGGCCCCGGCGGCCTTCGCCGCCGGTCTCGGCTTCGTGCCGATCCGCAAGCAGGGCAAGCTGCCCGGCGAGGTGTTCCGGCGCTCGTACGAGCTGGAGTACGGCTCGGCGACGCTGGAGGTGCAGTGCGACGCCTTCGCGCCCGGTGAGCGGGTGCTGGTGGTGGACGACGTGCTGGCCACCGGCGGCACCATCGGCGCCTCGCTGGACCTGGTCAAGGAGGCCGGGGCCCGGCTGGCGGGCGTCGTGGTGCTGATGGAGCTGGGCTTCCTGGACGGCCGCGAGCGGCTGGCCGGGCACCTGGACGGCGCTCCGCTGGAGACGCTGGTCACGGTCTGAGGGACCTGTCAGGAGGACGGCGGTCGGAACATCCGACCGCCGTCCTTCCGTTTCCTGGCCCGGCCGGATGAACACCTCGGCGCCCGGCTCGGTACCATGAAGATTCATCCCCTCCCGGTTGTACCCGACCGTTCGGGTCTCGGCAGGGGTCGGCCCCGGTGCCCCGAGGAGTTGTCCTTGCCCGACGAGGTTGTGCCCACGGCCGCAGCGGCCGCCCCCGAAAACCGTCCCACGCCCTCGGGGGCCACCCCGGCACGCCCGGCGCCCACCTCCTCGCGTTCGCTCGGCCCGTCCGGCCGGGGCTCCACCGGCGGCATGCGGGCCCGGCTGGCCCGGCTGGGCGGCCAGCGCTCCAGCGTGCTCAACCCCGTCCTGGAGCCGCTGTTCCGCTCGATCCGGGCCAACGACCCCAAGGCCGACCCGGCGCTGCTGCGCGACATCGAGCGCGCCTACGCGGTGGCCGAGAAGTGGCACCGCGGGCAGAAGCGCAAGAGCGGGGACCCGTACATCACCCACCCGCTGGCCGTCGCGACGATCCTGGCCGAGCTCGGCATGGACGCCCCGACCCTGATGGCCGGGCTGCTGCACGACACCGTCGAGGACACCGACTACGGCCTGGAGACCCTGCGCAAGGACTTCGGCGACTCGGTGGCCCTGCTGGTGGACGGCGTCACCAAGCTGGACCGGGTCAAGTTCGGCGAGGCCGCGCAGGCCGAGACCGTCCGCAAGATGGTCGTCGCGATGGCCAAGGACCCGCGGGTCCTGGTGATCAAGCTGGCCGACCGCCTGCACAACATGCGCACGATGCGCTACCTCAAGCGGGAGAAGCAGGAGAAGAAGGCCCGCGAGACGCTGGAGATCTACGCCCCGCTGGCGCACCGGCTGGGCATGAACACCATCAAGTGGGAGCTGGAGGACCTCGCCTTCGCGATCCTCTACCCCAAGATGTACGACGAGATCGTCCGGCTGGTCGCCGAGCGCGCCCCCAAACGGGACGAGTACCTGGCGACCGTCATCGACCAGGTCCAGGCGGACCTGCGCGGCGCCCGGATCACCGCCTCCGTCACCGGCCGGCCGAAGCACTACTACTCGGTCTACCAGAAGATGATCGTCCGGGGCCGGGACTTCGCCGAGATCTACGACCTGGTGGGCATAAGGGTCCTGGTCGACACCGTCCGCGACTGCTACGCGGCGCTGGGCACCATCCACGCGCGGTGGAACCCGGTGCCGGGGCGGTTCAAGGACTACATCGCGATGCCCAAGTTCAACATGTACCAGTCGCTGCACACCACGGTGATCGGTCCCGGGGGCAAGCCGGTCGAGCTGCAGATCCGCACCTTCGACATGCACCGGCGGGCCGAGTACGGCATCGCCGCGCACTGGAAGTACAAGCAGCGCGCGGTGGCCGGGGCGTCCAAGGTCCGCACCGACACCCCGACCCAGGTCCGCAAGGACGACAAGGCCGGCGCCGTCAACGAGATGGCCTGGCTGCGGCAGCTGCTGGACTGGCAGAAGGAGACCGCCGACCCGGGCGAGTTCCTGGAGTCGCTCCGCTTCGACCTGGCCAGCAACGAGGTCTTCGTCTTCACCCCCAAGGGCGACGTGATAGCCCTGCCGGCCGGGGCGACCCCGGTCGACTTCGCCTTCGCGGTGCACACCGAGGTCGGCTACCGGACGATAGGCGCCCGGGTCAACGGGCGGCTGGTGCCGCTGGAGTCGACCCTGGAGAACGGCGACACCGTCGAGGTGTTCACCTCCAAGGCGGAGAACGCCGGCCCGTCCCGGGACTGGCTGGGCTTCGTCAAGTCGCCGCGCGCCCGCAACAAGATCCGCGCCTGGTTCTCCAAGGAGCGCCGCGAGGAGGCGATTGAGCACGGCAAGGAGGCGATCGTCCGGGCGATGCGCAAGCAGGGCCTGCCGATCCAGCGGATCCTGACCGGCGACTCGCTGGTCACCCTGGCCCACGAGATGCGCTACCCCGACATCTCCTCGCTCTACGCCGCGATCGGCGAGGGGCACGTCGCCGCGCCGAACATCGTGCAGAAGCTGGTCCAGGCGCTCGGCGGCGAGGAGGGCGCGACCGAGGACCTGGCGGAGACCGCCACCCCGACCCACGACAACCGCCGGGCGGTGCGCCGCCGGGCCAAGGGCGACCCGGGCGTGATCGTCAAGGGCGTCGAGGACGTCTGGGTCAAGCTCTCCCGCTGCTGCACCCCGGTGCCGGGCGACCCGATCGTCGGCTTCGTCACCCGCGGCAACGGCGTCTCGGTGCACCGCGCCGACTGCGTCAACGTGGAGGCGCTGAGCCAGCAGCCGGAGCGCATGATCGACGTCGAGTGGGCGGCCACCCAGTCCTCGGTCTTCCTGGTGGCCATCCAGGTCGAGGCGCTGGACCGCTCCCGGCTGCTCTCGGACGTCACCCGGGTGCTCTCCGACCAGCACGTCAACATCCTGTCGGCGGCGGTGCAGACCTCCCGGGACCGGGTGGCGATGAGCCGCTTCACCTTCGAGATGGGCGACCCGAAGCACCTGGGCCACGTGCTCAAGGCGGTGCGCGGCGTCGAGGGCGTGTACGACGTCTACCGCGTCACCTCCGCCCGCAAGTAGGCGGCGGCCCCTCCGCCGTGGAGCGGGAACGCGGAAGGCCCCCGGGAGCGGTCCCGGGGGCCTTCGTCGTCAGCGCGCCGAGGCGGTCAGCCGCTGAACTCCTCCTGGCTCTTGTGCGCCTGGTCCAGCAGCGTCCGCACGCCGGACAGCTCGGACTCCAGCTTGGCGACCTTGGAGGCGTTGCCGGCCGCGCGGGCCTTGTCCAGGTCGGCCTGGATCTTGTCGGCCTTCGCCTGGAACAGGCCCACCATGCCGGCCGCGCGGGCCTTGGCCTCCGGGTTGGAGCGCTTCCACTCGGAGTCCTCGGCCTCGCGGATGGCCCGCTCGACCGCGTTCAGCCGGCCGTCCAGCTTCGGACGGACCTCGCGCGGCACGTGCCCGACCGCCTCCCAGCGCTCGCTGATCTCGCGCAGCGCGGCCTTGGCGGCCTTGAGGTCGGTGATCGGCAGGATCGCCTCGGCCTCGGTGGCCAGCGCCTCCTTGAGCTTCTGGTTCTCCACCTGCTCGGCGTCCCGCTCGCTGAACACGGCGGAGCGGGCCTGGAAGAAGACGTCCTGGGCGCCGCGGAACCGCGCCCACAGCTCGTCCTCGATGTCCCGCTGGGCCCGGCCGGCGGCCTTCCAGCGCGCCATCAGGTCGCGGTATGCGGCGGCGGTGCTGCCCCACTCCGTGGACGAGGACAGCGCCTCGGCCTCGGCGACCAGCGCCTCCTTGGTCTGCCGGGCCTTCTCGCGCTCGGCGTCCAGGGTGGCGAAGTGCGCCTTGCGGTGCTTGGAGAAGACCGAGCGGGCGTGCGAGAAGCGGTGCCACAGCTCGTCGTCGCTCTTGCGGTCCAGCCGCGGCAGGCCCTTCCAGGTGTCCACCAGGGCGCGCAGCCGGTCCCCGGCCTCCCGCCACTGGGTCGACTCGGCGAGCTGCTCGGCCTCCGAGACCAGGGCCTCCTTGGCCGAGCGGGCCTCGTCCTGGGCCTTGGCGCGGGCGGCCTTGCGCTCCTCGCGCCGGCTCTCGATCTCGCCGGCGAGCGTGTCCAGCCGCTTGGCCAGGGCCTCCAGGTCACCGACCGCGTGCCCCTCGACGACCTGGGCGCGCAGGTGCTCCAGCGCGGCCTGGGCGTCCTTGGCGGCCAGGTCGGTGGTGCGCACCCGCTTCTCCAGCAGGCCGATCTCCACCTCGATGCCCTGGTACTTGCGCTCGAAGTAGGCGAGGGCCTCCTCGGGCGAGCCGGCCTGCCAGGAACCGACGGCGCGTTCGCCGTCGGCCGTCCTGACGTAGACCGTGCCCTGCTCGTCCACACGGCCCCACGGGTCGCTGCTCATAGCGCGTCCTCCACATGACGTCGCGCCCGCGCCGGGGCGGCGCGCGTCCGTCGTCCACAGTTGATGTGCGACGGACCGAAAGAGTCCGCCGTCCCCGTCCGCCGTGCCTTGCTGCCGAGGGTGACGGCCAGGCGGGTGCGGGCACCCTATACGACGCCAACATAGGCGACCAGGACCGGTGCTGTCCGCATCCGGGCCGGGCGATTTCGGTCCGGGGCCGTGCCGGGGCGGCGCGCAGGCCGCTGGTCGACGGCCCCGGAGTCGGTCAACCCTTCGCCACCGTAACGGAGTTGAAGGTGACGTCGGCCATCGGGTGGCCGTCCGGCGAGCCCTCCAGGGTGCCCGCGGCGGCGATCTTCTGCACCGCGTCCAGGCCGCCGGTGACCTTGCCGAACGGGGTGTAGTTCGGCGGCAGCTTGGTGTCCTTGTAGACCAGGAAGAACTGGCTGCCGTTGGTGCCCGGGCCGGAGTTGGCCATCGCCACGGTGCCGGCCGGGTAGGTCGCGCCGGTCAGGTTCTCGTCCGCGAACTTGTAGCCGGGGCCGCCGGTGCCGCCGGGGACGGTCGCGCTGGCGGTCGGGTCGCCGCACTGGAGCACGAAGATGCCGTCGGTGGTGAGGCGGTGGCACTTGGTGTGGTCGAAGTACTGCTCGCCGGCCAGGAAGGCGAAGGAGTTCACGGTGTGCGGGGCCTTGGCGGCGTCCAGCGCGACCGTCACCTTGCCGCAGTTGCTGTCCAGCGTCATGGTGTACGAGCCGCTCGGGTCGATCGTCATCGCCGGCTCGGCCTGCCACTGCTTGCCGTTGGGCGCGCCCGGCGCCGGGGCGGCGCAGCCCTCGACCGGCTTGCGGGTCGGGGTGGTCGGCTCGGCGGCGGTGGTCGGTGCGGCCTGGGCGGTGTTCGAGGCCTTCGTGTCGGCCTTGTCGTCCGAGCTGAACGCGCCGGTGGCGATCAGGGTGCCACCGCCGGCCAGCACCACGACGGCGAGCGAGGCGCTCACGATCGTGTTGCGCCGCTTGCGCGCGGCCTCGGCCGCGGCCCGCCGCTCCATCTGGCGCTCGTACTTGTCTCGGGCGAGCTGCCGCCGCCGCTGTTCGCTGCTGACCACCGGCCGTGTCTCCTACGGATGTGCGGGAAAAGTGGATGGATTCCGGAGCGGATCATCGCATCCCTCGGCGGCCAAGTGTAGGGACCGGGCCCGTAAGAACCCGGTGAACCCGTCGGGCCGCGGCGCCGCGTCGCTCCTATCTGGTTCGCAACCGGACCCGCGGCGCCGGTAGGCTGCACCTACATCACCACTGGCAGCACGACCACTCGCCGCCGCCGCAGCCGACCGCCGCACACCCGAAGGACGCGCGTGTTCATCGCCGGATTCCCCGCTGGAGCCTGGGGCACCAACTGCTACCTGGTCGCTCCGGCGGCGGGTGAGGAGTGCGTCATCGTCGATCCCGGCCACCAGGCGGCCCGCGGCGTCGAGGAACTGGTCCGCGAGCACCGGCTGAAGCCCGTCGCCGTACTGCTCACCCACGGCCACATCGACCACGTCGCCTCGGTGGTCCCGGTCTGCGGCGCCCGCGGCGTCCCGGCCTGGATCCACCCCGAGGACCGGTACATGATGTCCGACCCGGAGCGGGCGCTCGGCCGCTCGCTGGGCACCCAGCTGATGGGCGAGCTCACCGTCGGCGAGCCCGACGACGTGCGCGAGCTCACCGACGGCAGCGTGCTGGAGCTGGCCGGCCTGCGGCTCACCGTGGACCACGCCCCGGGCCATACCGGGGGGTCGGTGACCTTCCGGACGCCCGGTGCCGAGGACCTCCCCCCGGTGCTGTTCTCGGGCGACCTGCTGTTCGCCGGCTCCATCGGGCGTACCGACCTCCCGGGCGGGGACAGCGAGGCGATCATGAACTCGCTGGCCCGGGTGTGCCTGCCCCTCGACGACTCCACCGTGGTCCTCTCCGGCCACGGCGGTCAGACCACCATCGGCCGCGAGCGCGCCACCAACCCCTACCTCCGACAGGCAGCAGGGGCGGCAGGCGCCCCGGCTTTCCCGCGACGAGGAATGTGACGGAAGAGAAGTTGAGCACCTTCACCGCCCCCAAGGGCACCTACGACCTGCTGCCCCCCAGCTCCGCGACGTTCCTGGCGATCCGCGAGCGCATCGCCGCGCCCGCCCGCCGGGCCGGCTACGGCTACGTCGAGACCCCGGTCTTCGAGGACGTGAAGCTGTTCTCCCGCGGCGTCGGCGAGTCCACCGACATCGTCACCAAGGAGATGTACAACCTCACCACCAAGGGCGGCGACGAGCTCGCGCTGCGCCCCGAGGGCACCGCCTCGGTGCTGCGCGCCGCGCTCCAGGCCAACCTGCACAAGCAGGGCAACCTGCCGGTCAAGCTCTGGTACTCCGGCTCGTACTACCGCTACGAGCGCGCCCAGAAGGGCCGCTACCGCCAGTTCTCCCAGGTCGGTGCCGAGGCGATCGGGGCCGAGGACCCGGCGCTGGACGCCGAGCTGATCATCCTGGCCGACGACGCCTTCCGCTCGCTGGGCCTGCGGAACTACTCGCTGCTGCTCAACAGCCTCGGCGACAAGGAGTGCCGCCCGGTCTACCGCGCCGCGCTGATCGAGTTCCTCTCCGGCCTGGACCTGGACGAGGACACCCGCCGCCGCGCCGAGATCAACCCGCTGCGCGTCCTCGACGACAAGCGCGAGTCGGTGCAGGCCCAGCTGGTCGACGCCCCGATGCTGCGCGACTACCTGTGCGAGGCCTGCAAGGCGTACGACGAGAAGGTCCGCGAGCTGCTCACCGCGGCGGGCGTGGCCTTCGTGGACGACCCCAAGCTGGTGCGCGGCCTGGACTACTACACCCGCACCACCTTCGAGTTCGTGCACAACGGCCTCGGCGCGCAGTCCGCGATCGGCGGCGGCGGCCGCTACGACGGCCTGTCCGAGATGATCGGCGGCCCGGCGCTGCCGTCCGTCGGCTGGGCGCTCGGCGTCGACCGCACCTACCTGGCCCTGGAGGCCGAGGGCGTCGTCCTCGACCTGCCGGCCGCCACCTCCGTCTACGCCGTCGCGCTCGGCGAGGAGGCCAAGAACGTCCTGTTCGCCAAGGTGGTCGAGCTGCGCCGGGCCGGCGTGGCCACCGACCTCGCCTTCGGCGTCAAGAGCATCAAGAACGCCATGAAGTCCGCCGACCGGTCCGGCGCCCGCTTCGCCCTGATCGCCGGGGACCGGGACCTCACCGAGGGCGTCGTCCAGCTCAAGGACATGTCCACCGGCGAGCAGACCCCCGTCGCCCTCGACGCACTCGTCACCACCCTGAAGGAGAAGCAGCTGTGATCCGCACGCACGACGCGGGCACGCTCCGCCCGGAGCACGCAGGCACCACCGTCACCCTGGCCGGCTGGGTCGCCCGCCGCCGCGACCACGGCGGCGTGGCCTTCATCGACCTGCGCGACGCCTCCGGCACCGTGCAGGTCGTGGTCCGCGACCTCGACTCGGTGCACGGCCTGCGCGCCGAGTACTGCGTCAAGGTCGTCGGTGACGTCCGGGTCCGCCCGGAGGGCAACGAGAACCCCGACATCCCGACCGGCGCCGTCGAGGTCGTCGTCAGCGAGATCGAGGTGCTCTCCGAGGCCGCCCCGCTGCCCTTCCCGGTCGCCGAGTACGAGCCCGGCACGGTCAACGAGGAGGTCCGGCTGCGCTACCGCTACCTGGACCTGCGCCGTGAGGGCCCGGCCAAGGGCCTGCGCCTGCGCTCCAAGGTCAACAACATCATCCGCCGGGTGATGGAGGAGAACGACTACCTCGACATCGAGACGCCGTACCTCACCCGCTCCACCCCCGAGGGCGCCCGCGACTTCCTGGTCCCGGTCCGCCTCCAGCCCGGCCACTGGTACGCCCTGCCGCAGTCGCCCCAGCTGTTCAAGCAGTTGCTGATGGTGGCCGGCATGGAGCGCTACTACCAGATCGCCCGCTGCTTCCGCGACGAGGACTTCCGCGCCGACCGGCAGCCGGAGTTCACCCAGCTGGACATCGAGGCCTCGTTCGTCGACCAGGAGGACGTCCTGGCTCTCGGCGAGAAGATCGTCGGCGCCATCTGGCGCGAGGTGCACGGCTACGAGATCCCGAACCCGCTGCCGCGGATGACCTACGCGGACGCGATGGGCCGCTACGGCTCGGACAAGCCGGACGTCCGCTTCGGCCAGGAACTCACCGACCTGACCGAGTACTTCAAGGGCACCGACTTCCGCGTCTTCCAGGCCCCGTACGTCGGCGCCGTGGTCATGCCCGGTGGCGCCTCGCAGCCGCGCAAGCAGCTGGACGCCTGGCAGGACTGGGCCAAGGCGCGCGGCGCCCGGGGCCTGGCCTACGTGCTCATCGACGCCGAGACCGGCGAGCTGCGCGGCCCGGTCGCCAAGAACCTCTCCGAGGAGCACCTGGCCGGCCTCGCCGCCGCCGCGGGCGCCAAGAACGGCGACGCGATCTTCTTCGCGGCCGGCAAGGAGCGCGCCTCGCAGGAGCTGCTCGGCGCCGCCCGCCTGGAGATCGGCAAGCGCTGCGGGCTGATCGACGAGTCCCAGTGGGCCTTCCTCTGGGTCGTCGACTTCCCGATGTTCGAGCCGATCGAGGACGACAAGGGCCAGTTCCAGGGCTGGCACGCGGTGCACCACCCCTTCACCGCCCCGACCGCGGAGTCGCTGGCCACCTTCGACACCGACCCGGGCTCGGCCCTGTCCAACGCCTACGACCTGGTCCTCAACGGCTCGGAGCTGGGCGGCGGTTCGATCCGTATCCACCAGCGCGACGTGCAGAAGCGGGCGTTCGACGCGATCGGCCTCTCCGAGGAGGAGGCGGCCTCGCAGTTCGGCTTCCTGCTGGACGCCTTCAACTACGGCCCGCCGCCGCACGGCGGTGTCGCCTTCGGCCTGGACCGCATCGTCACCCTGCTGGGCGGGTACGACACGATCCGGGACGTCATCGCCTTCCCGAAGACGTCCACCGGCGGCGACCCGCTGACCGGCGCCCCGACCCCGATCACCCCGGCGCAGCGCCGCGAGGCCGGCGTGGACGCCCAGCCGAAGGTCCGCGAGGACGCCAAGGGCGAGGCCCAGCCCAAGGCCTGACGCCACGTCATCCGCTAACCTGCAACGGCCCCGGACGGCCCAGCCGCCGTCCGGGGCCGGTCCACAACGGTGTGTGACACAGGGAGGGTTGACCCCAATGCAGGTCACAACGAGAGTCGAGTGTCCGGACGACGCCCCGGCCACCAGACGCGTCCACATGGCGGCGTTCCCCGGCCCGGACGAGGCGGACCTGGTGGACGCGCTGCGCCGCGATCCCGCCTGGCTGCCCGGGCTGTCCGTGGTGGCGGTCGACGACGCCGGGCTGGTGATCGGGCACGCGCTGCTGACCCGGCTGCGGGTCGGCGACGGCCAGGCGCTGGCGCTCGCGCCGGTCGCGGTGGCGCCCGAGTGGCAGCGCCAGGGCGTCGGCGAGCTGGTCGTCCGGGCCGCGCTGACGGCGGCCGAGGGGGCGGGCGAGAAGCTCGTGGTCGTCCTCGGCGACCCGGAGTACTACGCGCGGTTCGGCTTCGCCCCGGCCGGGCGGCACGAGGTCACCGGCCCGTTCGAGGTGCCGGAGGCGTACTTCCAGGCGCTGCCGCTGGCGGCGTACGACGGCGCCCCGCGCGGGCTCTGCCGCTACCCCGAGCCCTTCGTCGCGGTCTGAGACCGCCCACGCTCCGGACACCCCGGGCGCCGCTCCCTCGGGCACCTCTCCCCAGGGCCGGTCCACGAGACCGGCCCCGGTCGCCACGGCCCCGCCGACCTGCGGATTCGGCCGCCAGCGCCTACGGTGAGTGCGCATCAGCATTCAGCCGGACGGAGGACCCGAGGGTGGCCGAGCAGCAGCGGACCGGGAAGCCGGGGAAACTGGCCAGGAAGCCGTACGAGCGGGAGCTGCTGCGGCTCCAGCAGGAGCTGGTGAAGCTCCAGGAGTGGGTGCGGGTCGAGGGCGCCCGGCTGGTGGTGGTCTTCGAGGGCCGCGACGCCGCCGGCAAGGGCGGAGCGATCAAGCGGGTGACGGAGTACCTGAACCCGCGCATCGCCCGGGTCGCGGCGCTGCCCACGCCGACCGAGCGGCAGAAGACCCAGTGGTACTTCCAGCGCTACGTCGAGCACCTCCCGGCCGCCGGGGAGATCGTGCTGTTCGACCGCAGCTGGTACAACCGCGCCGGCGTCGAGCGCGTGATGGGCTTCTGCACCGACGAGGAGTACTGGCAGTTCCTGCACCAGTGCCCGACCTTCGAGCGGATGCTGACCGAGTCGGGCGTCCTGCTGCGCAAGTACTGGTTCTCGGTGAGCGACACCGAGCAGGAGCGGCGCTTCCGGGACCGGCTGGAGGACCCGATGAAGCGCTGGAAGCTCTCCCCGATGGACGTCGAGTCGATCACCCGCTGGGAGGACTACTCGCGGGCCAAGGACGAGATGTTCATCCACACCGACACCCCGGACTCGCCCTGGCACGTGGTGGAGAGCGACGACAAGCGCCGGGCCCGGATCAACATGATCGCCCACCTGCTGTCCACCGTGCCGTACCACGAGATCAGGGCGCCGCAGATCGAGCTGCCGCCGCGCCCCGCCTCGCGCGGCTACGAGCGGCCGCCGCGCGACCTCCAGCGGTACGTGCCGGACCACGCCGCCAAGCTCGGCTAGCGGGGCCGCCGGGGGGACGTCGGGGTGCCCGGTCCGTCCGGTTCGGCCGGGCTCGGGGTCGCTCGAACGGACGCGTGGCGTTGCCGGTGCCCGGGCCGGGCCGTGCGATGGACGTGTCCACCACGGCTCGGAGCGCCCGTCGCGGTGCCCGCCGGACGTCAGGAGACCCGCCATGTTCGTGCGCACCGGCTACTTCACCGGCGACCCGGCCCGCCTCGGCCGGACCCTCGACGGCTTCACCGCGGAGGCCGTCGGCCTGCTCTCCGCCGAGCACGGCTACCGGGGCTACGGGCTCTTCGCCAACCGCGAGCTGGGGGTCTTCACCATGGGCTCCTGGTGGGACACCGCGCAGGCCGAGCGGGACAGCGACGCCAAGCTGGGCAGGCGGCGCGGCGAGCTGCTGGAGCCCTTCGCCGGCACGGCGGCCGTGGACGTCTGGGAGGCGGCGGCCTTCGCGCCGCCCGGGGAGGGCGCGCCGGGGGCCCGGTTCCGGCTGGTCCGGGGCGACTTCGACCCCGCCTCGGCCGACCGGCTGGTCGAGCTGTTCCGGGAGCAGGCCCTGCCCAGGCTGGAGGCGATGGACGGCTTCGTGGGCGGCGCCCTGCTGATCCAGCGGGACCGGGGCAGGCTCTCGGTGGGGGCGATCTTCCGGGACGAGGCGAGCTTCGCGGCCTCCCGCACCCCGCAGGCCGAGGCGCGGGCCCGGGTCACCGCCGCGGCGGGCGTGACGGTGCGGTCGCTGGAGGAGTTCGACGCCGTGGTGCTGGACCGCCGCCCGCCGCGGTAGCCGTCCGGTGGCGCCCGGCCGCCCGTTGCGGGACGGGCTGTCCGAGCCCTCGCATAGGCTTCCGGTGTGGACGAACCGGACCTCTTCACCGCCGCCGCCGAGGAACGCCAGACCAGGGAGCCCGGCCGGGCGCCCCTGGCCGTACGGATGCGTCCGCGCACCCTGGACGAGGTGGCCGGGCAGCGGCAGCTGCTGAAGCCCGGCTCGCCGCTGCGCCGACTGGTCGCCGGTTCGCGCGGCCCGGCGGCGACCAGTTCGGTGATCCTCTGGGGGCCGCCCGGCACCGGCAAGACCACCCTGGCGCACGTGATCAGCCAGGCGGTCGAGGGCCGCTTCGTGGAGCTGTCCGCGATCACCGCCGGGGTCAAGGAGGTCCGGGCCGTCATCGACGGCGCCCGGCGGGCGGTCGGGATGTCCGGCCGGGAGACGGTGCTCTTCCTGGACGAGATCCACCGCTTCTCCAAGGCCCAGCAGGACTCGCTGCTGCCGGCCGTGGAGAACCGCTGGGTGACGCTGATCGCGGCGACGACGGAGAACCCGTACTTCTCGGTGATCTCCCCGCTGCTGTCCCGCTCGCTGCTGCTCACCCTGGAGTCGCTGACCGACGAGGACATCCGGGCGCTGCTGCGCCGCGCGGTGGCCGACGAGCGCGGTCTGGAGGGCGCGCTGGAGCTCAGCGCGGAGGCCGAGGACCACCTGGTGCGGCTGGCCGGCGGGGACGCCCGGCGGGCGCTCACCACGCTGGAGGCGGCGGCCGGGGCGGCGCTGGAGAAGGGTGAGTCGAGCATCACGCTGGCCACCACCGAGACGGCCGTCAACCAGGCGGCGGTGCGCTACGACAAGGACGGCGACCAGCACTACGACGTGGCGAGCGCGCTGATCAAGTCGATCCGCGGCAGCGACGTGGACGCCACCCTGCACTACCTGGCCCGGATGATCGAGGCGGGGGAGGACCCGAGGTTCATCGCCCGCCGGCTGATGATCTCGGCCAGCGAGGACGTCGGCCTGGCGGACCCGACGGCCCTGCAGACGGCGGTGGCGGCGGCCCAGGCGGTGGCCCTGATCGGCTTCCCGGAGGCCCGGATCATCCTCTCCCAGGCGGCCATCGCGCTGGCTCTGGCGCCCAAGTCCAACGCCGCCTACCTGGCGATCGACGCGGCGCTGGCGGACGTCCGGCAGGGCCTGGCGGGCGCCGTCCCGTCCCACCTGCGGGACGCGCACTACGGCGGCGCGGGCAAGCTCGGCCACGGCAAGGGCTACCGCTACCCGCACGACCTGCCGGAGGGCATCGCGGCCCAGCAGTACGCGCCGGACGCGGTGCACGGCAAGGAGTACTACCAGCCGACCAGGCGCGGCGGCGAGGCCCGGTACGCGGACGTGGTGGAGTGGACGCGCGGGCGGCTGCGGGGCGAGCGCAGAGTGGAGAAGAAGGCCGGGAAGCCGGCCGGGAAGGCGCCGGAGAAGCCGGAGCCGAAGGCCGAGGAGCAGCCCGGGGAAAAGGGCGGGTGATCCACCGGTATACTTCGTCGGAGTGCCATGTCCCGGGACGGCGGCGGGGGAGACCCCACCGACCGGCCGCACCAGCGGGGCACCGGCGGTAGGCCTCCTCCGGGAGGCCCGCACCAGGAGCGTCGCGCACCGTTTCGGTGTCGCGGACGGCCCGGTTTCCGGGCCCTTCGTGTGACCAGCACATCTCGTGCCCGGCTCCGGAGAGCGGCTGATCCCTTCGCGCGAGCGTGGGGGTTTTCTCCGGGTCGCGACATGCGACCTCCGTCAACACCTGGTGAAGCCGTATTCGTAAGCAAGGAAGGTTTGGTTCATGGCGAACCAGAAGCGTCCCAAGGTCAAGATCGCGCGTGCGCTCGGCGTGCCGCTGACCCCGAAGTCCGTCAAGTACTTCGAGGCCCGCCCGTACCCGCCCGGCCAGCACGGCCGTGGTCGCAAGCAGAACTCGGACTACAAGGTCCGTCTGCTCGAGAAGCAGCGTCTGCGCGCCCAGTACGACCTGAGCGAGAAGCAGCTGTCGCGTGCGTTCGACCGCGCGAAGAAGGCCGAGGGCAAGACCGGTGAGGCGCTCGTCGCCGAGCTGGAGACCCGTCTGGACTCGCTGGTGCTGCGTTCGGGCATCGCCCGCACCATCTACCAGGCCCGCCAGATGGTCGTCCACGGCCACATCGAGGTCAACGGTGGCAAGGTCAACAAGCCGTCGTTCCAGATGAAGCCGGGCTACGTGGTGACCGTCCGCGAGCGCTCCAAGGAGAAGGTCCCCTTCCAGGTCGCCCGTGAGGGTGGCTACGCGGGTGAGGGCCAGACCCCGAAGTACCTCGAGGTCAACCTGAAGGCCCTGGCCTTCCGCCTGGACCGTGCGCCGCAGCGCAAGGAGGTCCCGGTGATCTGTGACGAGCAGCTGGTCGTCGAGTACTACTCGCGCTGACCCGGCTTCGCTCCTCGCGAACACCAGCGAGCCCCCGCCGCCTTTCGAGGTGGCGGGGGCTCGCCCCTTTTTCCTGCCCTGGGGCCGGTGGCGTCAGATCTCCTCGCCGGCCATCGCGGCGGCCAGCCGCAGGTGCGGGCGCGCCTCCTCGGCGCGGCCCTGGCGCTCCAGGGTGCGGCCGAGCATCAGCCGGGCGTAGTCCTCGGCCGGGTCGGCCTCCAGGATCCGCAGCAGCTCGGCCTCGGCGCGGCGGAGCTGGGCGGAGTGGAAGTAGCTGCGGGCCAGCAGCAGCCGGACGGAGAGGTTGGCCGGCTCCTCGGCCAGCACGCCTTCGAGCATGCGGGCCGCATCGGTGTACGCCTTGGACTCGAAGTAGAACTTCGCCATGCGGTACTCGTCGGCGGCGTTGTGGACGGCCATGGTGCTCCTTCCGGGTGGTTACTTGCCTCCTCAAGCAATCGGCAAGCTTCAGCTATTCCGCACCGGTGCGGCGGCCGGTGCGGGCGGCACCGCGCGGGGGCCGGGCACCGGTTCCGGGCCCTCCGCCGAGCCCCCGCCGCCGAGCGCCCGGGTGACCGCCGCGTCCAGGTCCAGCAGCGTGCCGGCCTCGTAGCACTCCTCGTACTCCTGGGCGGTCAGCCCGGCCCGGGCCCGCTCGGCGCACTCCTGGTGCGGGCCGAAGAAGTTCCGCGAGCCCAGGAACGGGTTGCCGACCGCGCGCCAGATCCGGTGCGCGGCCCCCTGCAGCACCCGGGCCTCGCGCAGGTCGCCCGCCGTGCCCGGGGCGGTCGGCTCGGTCTGCAGCAGCGCCAGCAGGTCGATGCCCAGCACGATGCCCAGCAGGTCGCGGAAGACGTGGTTCAGCCGTACGCACTCCCGGGCCAGCGCGCGGGCGGGCTGCACGGCGCCGTCCAGCCAGTGCGAGTACGCCATCGCGTAGAGCACGTACGCGTAGGCCC
Organism: Kitasatospora sp. NPDC004799; assembly: GCF_040609095.1. Taxonomy (NCBI): domain Bacteria; kingdom Bacillati; phylum Actinomycetota; class Actinomycetes; order Kitasatosporales; family Streptomycetaceae; genus Kitasatospora; species Kitasatospora sp. NPDC004799. Next base: position 261 of record NZ_JBEXJK010000083.1, on the reverse strand, counting down.
ACTGCTCGCCGTGCTCCTCGCACAGCTCGCGGGCCTGGCCGAACCAGAGCTCGCCGCTGTCCAGGTCGCCCTGGAAGAGGTAGGCCAGGCCCAGCTCCAGCATGGCCATCACCACGTTGCTGTTGAGCTCGCCGATGGTCCGGTAGTGCCAGAGCGCCTCCTCGAACAGCTCGGCGGCCCGGTCGGGGTCGTCGCCGACCAGCGCGACGCAGCCCTGGCGGTGGACGGCATAGGCCAGGGCCCGGTCGTCGCCGGTGTCCA
>NZ_JBEXJK010000082.1:0-25494 GCF_040609095.1 Kitasatospora sp. NPDC004799 | reverse complement strand
GGACGGCTGGCGGGAGGCCGGGAACAGCCAGTCGCTGCTGTCGATGTACGAGCACGACCGGCTGGTGCCGCTGGTCGACACCTTCGGCCTGACCGGCGGGTTCCTCCGGGTGGACGGCCGCAGCGGCCCGTCCGGCGGCCAGAAGGCGGAGCACCTGGCCCGGCACCTGGCCGCGCTCGGCGAGCGGGTGGACCCGGCCCGCACCGTGCTGATCGGCGACGCCGCGGACGACGCCCTGGCGGCGCTGGGCGCGGGCGCCCACGCGGTGCTCTACACCGGCGGTTCGCACACCCGGGAGAAGCTGGAGCCGGTCGGCGTCCCGGTGGTGGACAGCCTGGCCGAGGCGGTCGAGCTGGCCGGCCGGATCGCGGGCTGAGCCTTCCGGTGGCGGGCGGACGTGGCGGGCGCCACGTCCGCCGTCCGCGTGTCTGAACGGGCGGATCGCGCCCCGGCTGGTCAGGCTGGTCCCACACCCGACCAGCCGCCAGGACGGAGCCACCATGCCCATCGACGCAGTCACCGAGGTGCCGGTGCCGGTCAACGAGCCGGTGCGGGCGTACGCGCCCGGCAGCCCGGAGCGGGACCGGCTGGTCCGGCGGCTGGACGAGCTGGCGGCCGAGCAGGTGCCGCTGCCGATGACCATCGGCGGCGAGCAGCGCTTCGGCGGCGGCGAGCGGATCGAGGTCGTCCAGCCGCACCACCACGCCGCCAAGCTGGGCGTGCTCGGCAACGCCACCCGGGAGGACGCCCGGGCGGCGGTGGACGCGGCGCTGGCCGCCGGGCGGCAGTGGCGCTCGCTCTCCTTCGACGACCGGGCGGCGGTCTTCCTGCGCGCCGCCGACCTGCTGGCCGGCCCCTGGCGGGAGACGCTCAACGCGGCCACCATGCTCGGCCAGTCCAAGACCGCGCAGCAGGCCGAGATCGACTCCGCCTGCGAGCTGATCGACTTCTGGCGGTTCAACGTCCGGTTCGCCCGGGAGATCCTGGCCGACCAGCCGGTCTCCTCGCCCGGGGTGTGGAACCGCACCGACCACCGCCCGCTGGAAGGTTTCGTCTACGCCGTCACCCCGTTCAACTTCACCGCGATCGCCGGCAACCTGCCCACCGCCCCCGCGCTGATGGGCAACACCGTGGTCTGGAAGCCCGCGCCGACCCAGACCCTGGCCGCGTACCACCTGATGCGGCTGCTGGAGGCGGCCGGCCTGCCGCCCGGGGTGATCAACCTGGTGACCGGCGACGGCCTGCAGGTCTCCCCGGTCGTGCTGGCCGACCCGGCGTTCGCCGGGCTGCACTTCACCGGCTCCACCGCCACCTTCCAGCACCTGTGGCAGACCATCGGCGCCAACATCGGCGGCTACCGCGCGTACCCGAGGATCGTCGGCGAGACCGGCGGCAAGGACTTCCTGCTGGCCCACCGCTCGGCGGACCCGGACATCCTGCGGACCGCGCTGGTCCGCGGCGCCTTCGAGTACCAGGGCCAGAAGTGCTCGGCGCTCTCCCGCGCCTACCTGCCGCGCAGCCTCTGGCAGCGGATCAAGGACGACTTCGTGGCCGAGGTGGACGCGCTGGCGGTGGGCGACGTGACCGACCTGTCCAACTTCATGGGCGCCCTGATCGACCGGCGGGCCTTCGAGCGGAACCGGGACGCCATCGAGCGGGCGAAGGCCGACCCGACGATCGAACTGGCGGCCGGCGGGCAGTACGACGACGCGATCGGCTGGTTCGTCCGGCCGACCGTCCTGGTCTCCTCGGACCACCGGGGCGAGATCTTCCGGACCGAGTACTTCGGCCCGATCCTCGCCGTCCACGTCTACGAGGACTCCCGCTGGGACGACGTGCTCCGCCGGGTCGACGGCGGCGCCCCGTACGGCCTGACCGGCTCGGTGATCGCGCAGGATCGTTACGCCATCGCCCAGGCCGTGGAGGAGCTGCGGTTCACCGCGGGGAACTTCTACATCAACGACAAGCCCACCGGAGCCGTGGTCGGCCAGCAGCCCTTCGGCGGCGGCCGGGCGTCCGGCACCAACGACAAGGCGGGCGCCGCGCAGAACCTGCTCCGCTGGACCTCGGCGCGGTCGATCAAGGAGACCTTCGTCCCGCCGATCCACCACGGATATCCGCACATGGGCTGAGAGTGAACATCAGGCTCCGGTTTGGACATGGTGTCCAGGACGGACCCGACTTCCTGCGGGTTTGCTCCTACCTGTCCCTGTCCACCTTCGATTGATCCGGTTAGGCTGGCTGGCGTCGTCGGGTGGCTTGCAGGACGAATGAGTCGTCTTACCCGCTGGGCGGGCGTTTCATGCGTGCCATGAGCCCCTTTCAGTCGGATGGTGCGGCAGGATTGCGGTGACCCGTCGGTGTACATCCACACACCACCGAGTCACGCAACGGCGCGCGACAGGAGCCAAGAAGTCATGCAGACCAAGCTGGACGCAGCCAAGGCCGAACTGCTCAAGAAGGCAGCCGCAGCCGCTGAGAACAGCCAGGTGGGGGGAGCGGCGCCGGGGGAGGGTCTGAGCAACGGCGCTCTGACCGCGTACCTGCACCACTACTACCTCCACACCGCGCCCGAGGACCTGGTCGACCGCGACCCGGTCGACGTGTACGGCGCGGCCGCCTCCCACTACCGCCTGGGGCTCAAGCGCCCGCAGGGCACCGCCGAGGTGCGGGTCCACACCCCCTCGGTCGAGGAGAACGGCTGGTCCTGCGGCCACACCGTGGTGGAGGTCGTTACCGACGACATGCCCTTCCTGGTCGACTCCGTCACCAACGAGCTGTCCCGCCAGGACCGCGCGATCCACATCGTGATCCACCCCCAGCTGGTCGTCCGCCGTGACATCACCGGCAAGCTGCTGGAGATCCTGGACGTCGACGCCTGCTCCCGCAGCCAGGCCGCCGGCACCGAGTGGCCCGCCGACGCGACCGTCGAGTCGTGGATGCACATCGAGATCGACCGCGAGACCGACCGCGAGGACCTGCGCTCCATCGAGGCCGACCTGCGCCGGGTGCTCGGCGACGTCCGCGAGGTCGTCGAGGACTGGGGCAAGATGCGCGAGAGCGCGCTGCGCCTGGCCGACGAGCTGGCCGAGGAGCCCCCGGCCGGCCTGCCCGAGCAGGAGGTCGGCGAGGCCTGGGAGCTGATGCGCTGGCTCGCCGACGACCACTTCACCTTCCTCGGCTACCGCGAGTACGACTTGGTCGAGCACCAGGGCGAGGAGGTCCTCAAGGCCGTCGCCGGGACCGGCCTCGGCATCCTGCGCTCCGACCCGCACAGCCACGACGACGCCCACCACGCGGTCAGCGAGGCCTTCGGCCGGCTCTCCGCGCCGGTCCGCGCCAAGGCCCACGAGAAGAAGCTGCTCGTCCTCACCAAGGCCAACAGCCGTGCCACCGTGCACCGCCCGGCCTACCTGGACTACGTCGGCGTGAAGAAGTTCGACGCCGCCGGCGAGCCGGTCGGCGAGCGCCGCTTCCTCGGCCTGTTCTCCTCCGCCGCCTACACCGAGTCGGTCACCCGCATCCCGGTCGTGCGCCGCAAGGTCCAGGAGGTGCTGGAGGAGTCCGGCTTCTCCAGCGAGAGCCACGACGGCCGCGACCTGCTCCAGATCATGGAGACCTTCCCGCGGGACGAGATCTTCCAGACCCCGGCCTCCGAGCTGCTCTCCATCGCGACGAGCGTGCTCTACCTCCAGGAGCGCCGCAAGCTGCGGCTGTTCCTGCGCCAGGACGAGTACGGGCGCTACTTCTCGGCGTTCATCTACCTGCCGCGCGACCGCTACACCACGCGCATCCGGCTGCTGATCACCGACATCCTCAAGGAGGAGCTGAACGGCGCCACCATCGACTACACGGTGTACGCCACCGAGTCGGTGCTGACCCGTCTGCACTTCGTGGTCCGGGTCGCCCCGGGCACCGAGCTGCCGCAGCTCACCGACTCGGACATCGAGCGGATCGAGAACCGCCTGGCCGAGGCCGCCCGGTTCTGGATGGACGGCTTCCACGACCAGCTGCACATCGAGCTGGGCGAGGAGCGGGCCGCCGAGCTCGGCCACAAGTACGCCAACGCCTTCCCCGACGGCTACCGCGCCGACTTCCCGCCGCGCACCGCCGTCGCCGACATCAAGCAGATCGAGTCGCTGCACGGCGAGGGCGACTTCCGCCTGAACCTGTACCAGCCGGTCGGCGCCGGCGACGACGAGCGCCGCTTCAAGATCTACCGGGTCGGCGGCCCGATCTCGCTCACCGAGGTCCTGCCGGTGCTCCAGCGCCTGGGCGTCGAGGTGCTGGACGAGCACCCGTACGCGCTGCGCCGCTCCGACGGCACCACCGCGTGGGTCTACGACTTCGGCCTGAAGCTGCGCGAGGCCACCGAGCTCACCGACGAGGCCCGCGAGCGCTTCCAGGAGACCTTCGCCGCCACCTGGACCGGCAAGGCCGAGAACGACGGCTTCAACGAGCTGGTCCTCACCGCCGGGCTGACCTGGCGCCAGGCGATGATGCTGCGCGCGTACGCCAAGTACCTGCGCCAGGCGGGCTCCACGTTCTCCCAGGACTACATGGAGGACGCGCTCCGCAACAACACCCACACCACCCGGCTGCTGGTCAACCTGTTCGAGGCCCGGCTGAGCCCGAGCCACCGCTCGGGCGCCCTGGAGCTGACCGAGGGCATCCTGGAGGAGCTGTCCGGCGCCCTCGACGAGGTCGTCTCGCTGGACGAGGACCGCATCCTGCGCTCCTTCCTGAACCTCATCAAGGCCACCCTGCGGACCAACTTCTTCCAGCGCGCCGCCTCCGGCGAGTGGCACTCCTACGTGTCGGTGAAGTTCGACCCGAAGGCCGTCCCGGACCTGCCGGCCCCGCGCCCGGCGTTCGAGATCTGGGTCTACTCGCCGCAGGTCGAGGGCGTCCACCTGCGCTTCGGCAAGGTCGCCCGCGGCGGTCTGCGCTGGTCCGACCGGCGCGAGGACTTCCGCACCGAGATCCTGGGCCTGGTCAAGGCGCAGATGGTCAAGAACACCGTCATCGTCCCGGTCGGCGCCAAGGGCGGCTTCGTCGCCAAGCAGCTGCCGGACCCGGCGGTCGACCGCGACGCCTGGCTGGCCGAGGGCGTCTCCTCGTACAAGACCTTCATCTCGGCGCTGCTCGACATCACCGACAACCTGGTCGGCGGCGAGGTCGTGCACCCGGCCGACGTGGTCCGCCACGACGAGGACGACACCTACCTGGTCGTCGCCGCCGACAAGGGCACCGCGACCTTCTCGGACATCGCCAACGGGGTCGCCGAGTCCTACGGCTTCTGGCTGGGCGACGCGTTCGCCTCCGGCGGCTCGGCCGGCTACGACCACAAGGGCATGGGCATCACCGCCCGCGGCGCCTGGGAGTCGGTCAAGCGCAACTTCCGCGAGCTCGGCGTCGACACCCAGTCCGAGGACTTCACGGTCATCGGCATCGGCGACATGTCCGGCGACGTCTTCGGCAACGGCATGCTGCTCAGCGAGCACATCCGGCTGGTCGCCGCCTTCGACCACCGCCACATCTTCCTGGACCCGAACCCGGACGCGGCCTCCTCGTACGCCGAGCGCCGCCGTCTGTTCGAGCTGCCGCGCAGCTCCTGGGACGACTACGACAAGTCGCTGATCTCGGCCGGCGGCGGGGTGCACCCCCGATCGGCGAAGGCGATCCAGCTGACCCCGCAGGTCCGCGCGGCCCTCGGCGTCGAGGAGACCCGGCTGACCCCGGCCGAGCTGATGAAGGCGATCCTGCAGGCCCCGGTCGACCTGTTCTGGAACGGCGGCATCGGCACCTACGTCAAGGCCTCCACCGAGACCAACGCCGAGGTCGGCGACAAGTCCAACGACGCCATCCGGGTCAACGGCGAGCAGGTCCGGGCCCGGGTCATCGGCGAGGGCGGCAACCTCGGCTGCACCCAGCTCGGCCGCATCGAGTACGCGGCCACCGGCGGCCCGGAGGGCACCGGCGGCTGGATCGACACCGACGCGATCGACAACTCCGCCGGTGTGGACACCTCGGACCACGAGGTCAACATCAAGATCCTGCTCAACCAGGTCGTCGCCGAGGGCGACATGACGGTCAAGCAGCGCAACGCCCTGCTGGCCGCGATGACCGACGAGGTCGGCCACCTGGTGCTGCGCAACAACTACGCGCAGAACGTGGTGCTGGCCAACGCCGTCGCCCAGGCGCACAGCATGGTCAACGTGCACGCCCGGATGATCAGCCGCTTCGAGTCGGCCGGCCAGCTGGACCGGGCCCTGGAGTTCCTGCCCACCGAGCGCCAGATCCGTGAGCGCCAGCAGAACGGCCGCGGCCTCTCGCAGCCCGAGATGTCCGTCCTGCTCGCGTACACCAAGATCATCCTGGCCGAGGAGCTGCTGGCCACCGACCTGCCGGACGACCCGTTCTTCCGCACCGCGCTGCACGAGTACTTCCCGAGCGCGCTGCGGGCGAAGTTCGCCGACGCGATCGACAACCACGCGCTGCGCCGCGAGATCATCACCACGCTGATCGTCAACGACACGATCAACCGCGGTGGCTGCACCTTCGCCTTCCGCCTGAAGGAGGAGACCGGCGCGACCTACGAGGAGATCGCCCGGACGCACACCGCCGCGCGGGCCGTCTTCGACCTGGAGCCGATCTGGGCCGAGATCGAGGACCTGGACAACAAGGTCCCGGCCCGGGTGCAGACCAAGATGCGGCTGCACTCGCGGCGCCTGGTCGAGCGCGCCACCCGGTGGATGCTCAACAACCGCCGCCAGCCGCTCGACATCGCCGGCACCATCGAGTTCTTCCACGACCGGGTCAACCAGGTCTGGGCCTCGCTGCCCAAGCCGCTGCGCGGCGAGGACCTGGTCTGGTTCGAGTCGGTGTACGGCGAGCTCGCCTCGGCCGGGGTGCCGGAGGAGCTGGCCACCCGGATCGCCGGCCTCTCCTCGGTCTTCCCGACCCTGGACATCGTCGAGGCCGCGGACCGCTCCGGCAAGGACGTCGCCGAGGTCGCCGACCTCTACTACGACCTGGGCGACCGGCTGCAGATCTCGCACCTGCTCGACCGCATCATCGACCTGCCCCGCACCGACCGCTGGTCGTCGATGGCCCGGGCCGCGATCCGCGAGGACCTCTTCGCGGCGCACGCGGCGCTGACCGCCGACATCCTGGCCTGCGGCCCCGAGGCCGCCACCCCGGAGGAGCGGTACACCGCCTGGGCCGAGCTCAACTCGACCCTGCTGAACCGCGCCAAGAGCACCCTCGACGACATAAGGGGTTCGGACAACTACGAGCTGTCCAGCCTCTCGGTCGCGATGCGCGTCATCCGCACCCTGCTGCGCACCGGTTCGATGCGCTGACGGACGGCTGTACCGGAGGGGCCCGCGTCCACGGGGACGCGGGCCCCTTCCGCATGCCCGGCCCGTTCCCCGGAGCCGCGGCGGTTCCGGAGTGTGGCGTCTCGATCACTCTGCGTGCGAATCGAGGTGTGGTGGGCACGTGTCCCTGCGGTTAACGCGGCGTCACGAAATCGGCCATTTCCCGTCAGAGTTCCCGGCAGGTCGTGGAATTTCGTCCCAACTGCCCTTTTTGGCATCTGTTCTGACATGGCATGAGTTGCAGTAGGCTGACTCCGCGATAGGCGTCGCCGCAGGTCTCGTGCCGCAGAGCGCTTCGATGTGATGTGACATCAGGTGCCTTTCGGAGAGAGGTCCATGGCCGCCAGTCCCATTCGCGCTTCGGGGCCCGGACCGGCTCCACGCGATGCCACCTGAAGAGAGTTTCATGACGTCATTTGTGCAGGAACCCTTTTTCTGGGTCTTCATCGTGGTGATGCTCGTGGCCGTCGGAGCGGCCCTCCAAGCCCGCAGGACGAACCTCGCCCTGCGGCGGCGCAACGCCGCGCTGGAGGAGGAGACCGCCCAGGCCCAGCGGCAGCGCGACGAGTTCGCCGCGCTGCACGACCGCCTGCAGGGCCAGCACTCGTCCGAGCTGACCGCCGTCCGCCGGGACGCCGAGGAGGACACCAAGGCCGTCCTCAAGGCGGCGATGCGGACGCTGCAGGGCCTGGCCGACGAGCAGCAGGTCGTCATCGACAAGGTGCAGCGGAAGTACGGCGACAGCCCGCAGATCCTCGCCGACCTGATGACGATCGACCACACCAACAGCCAGTTCGGCCGGCGTGCCCAGGGCATCGCGGTGCTCTGCGGCGGCTGGCTGGGCCGCCGCGAGAGCGTCGCCTCGGTGTTCGACGTGGCCCGCAGCGCCCAGGGCCGGATCCGGCACTTCGACCGGGTCCGGATCCACTCCCGGGTCAGCGTCTCGCTCGTCAGCAAGGTCGTCGAACCGGTCGCCGTCGTGCTGTCCGAGCTGCTCGCCAACGCGACCAACTACTCCGCCCCGGACACCCCGGTGGAGGTCAGCGTCCAGGCCGTCCCCACCGGCGTCTGCCTGATCATCGACGACGCCGGGCTGGGCATGGGCCAGGAGGAGAAGGACCGCGCGGCGCTGCTGCTCAACCCGGGCGCGCCGACCAGCCTCACCAGCCTGGGCAACCCCCCGAAGTTCGGCTTCGCCGTCTCCGGCCTGCTGGCCGCCCGCTACGGCTTCCGGGTCTCCGTCGACTCGGTCTCCCCGTACGGGGGCGTGCGCGCCGTGGTGCTGCTGCCGGCCGAGCTGCTCAGCAGCGAGGTCGCGGCCCCGCCCGTCACCGAGCACGCCGACTACCAGGCGCCGCCGGCGGAACAGCCCGCGCAGGCCTGGGCGCAGGCCACCGGCCAGCGGCTGGTGTCGCTGTCCGAGCCGGCTTCGCCGCTGGCCCCGGTGCCGGCCCCGCAGCCCGCGGCGGCGGTGGCGGAGACGACCGCGGACGGGCTGCTGCCCCGGCGCCGCCGCCAGCGCCCCGTGTCGGTCCTGCCCGTCCCGCAGGACCAGGGCCGGGCCGAGGAGCCGGGCTGGACCGGGGACCCGGTGCGGAGCACCGGCCAGCACACGCCGTCCCGCCTCGGCGCGTTCCAGCGCGGCACGCTGTCCGGGCGCAACACCATGACCACGGAAGGAACCGAGATCCAGTGAGCCGCGATCTTTCCTGGGTGCTCAACGACGTACTCCAGGTACCGGGCGCCCGGCACGCTATCCTCGTCTCCGCCGACGGCCTCCTGCTCGAACGGTCCAGCGAGATCGGCCGCGACGAGGCGGAGACCAACGCCGCCGCGATGAGCTCGATGCAGTCGCTGAGCCGCGCGGTCGCCCCGTTCGTCGGCGGCGCCGGAGGGGCCTGGCGCCAGACCCTCCTGGAGTACGACCACGGCTGGATCTTCCTGATCGCGGCCGGCAGCGGCGCGTACCTGGCCGCCTCCACCGCCCCCGACGTCGACATGGAGGCGATGTCCTTCCGGATGCAGCAGCAGGTGGGCGCACTCGGCCGGGCGATGTCGGCGGCGCCGCGGCAGAGCACGCTCAGCGGCTCATGACGACCGGCGGCGAGGAACAGCGGGTCACCGGTGGCTTCATCCGCTCCTACGTCATCACCGGTGGACGCGAGTTACCGAATGCGGACGACCTGTCTCTGATCACCCTGGTCACCGTCGCGCCCGGGCAGGACCTCCCCGTCCTGCCGAGCCCGGAGACCCGGGCGATCTGGGAGCTGTGCTCCGGCGGATACCTCTCGGTGGCCGAGGTCGCGGCGCGGCTGGAGCTTCCGGTGGGGGTCGTGAGGCTGCTGCTGACGGACCTGATCCGGGAGGGGCGGCTGCTGCGCCGGTCGGCCCCGCCGCCGGCCCAGGCTCCGGACCCGAGACTTCTAGAGAAGGTACTGCATGGACTTCAACGCCGGTTCGCCTGAGGACATCTACGTCCCGGGCGCGGTGACGACCGCCGTCAAGATCCTCGTCGTGGGGCACTTCGCGGTCGGCAAGACGACGCTCATCGGGGCCCTGTCGGAGATCGCCCCGCTGAGCACCGAGGAGAGCATGACGCAGGCGTCCGTCCGCGTCGACGACCTCCGCGGCGCACCGGACAAGAAGACCACGACCGTCGCCCTGGACTTCGGCCGGCTGACGCTCGGCGACGACCTGGTGCTGTACCTGTTCGGCACCCCGGGGCAGCAGCGGTTCATGCAGCTCTGGGAGGACATGGCGAGGGGCGCGCTGGGAGCGCTGCTGCTGGCCGACCCGACCCGCCTCGCGGACACCTTCCCCGTCATCGACCTGGTCGAGCAGTACGGCCTGGAGTACGCGGTGGCGGTCAACAGCTTCGACCGGCAGAGCGACTACACCGAGGACCAGCTGCGCGAGGCGCTCGACCTGCTGCCGCACACGCCGGTGGTGTTCTGCGACGCGCGGGACCAGCAGTCCTCGGCCAACGCCCTGCTGACGCTCGTCCGGCACCTGCTCGACCGCGCCTCCTGACGTCCCACGCTTCCCACCCCCACGCCTTCCTCCCCTCACGTCTCCCGGGTCCGCACCCGCCCGGGGCCACCTCCAAGGAACGACCCATGGAATCTCTGCAGCGACCCCTCCCGCAGTCGCCTCCGCCGGGCTGCCCGATGCACGCCGGCGTGAGCACCCCGCTCTACGGGGAGATGTTCTCGGCCGATCCCGGCGCGGTCTACGACCGGCTGCGCGCCCACGGCCCCGCCGCACCGGTGGAGTTGGCCCCGGGGGTGGACGCCACCCTGGTCACCTCGCACGAGGCCGCGCTGCGGGTGCTGCAGAACCCGGGCATGTTCGCCCGGGACTCGCGGCGCTGGGCCGCCCTGAACGAGGGCCGGGTGCCGATGGACAGCCCCGTCCTGCCGATGATGTTCTACCGTCCCAACTGCCTGTTCACGGACGGCGCCGAGCACCTGCGGCTGCGCAAGGCCGTCACCGAGAGCCTGGAGCGGCTCAACGACAGCCGGCTCAACCGGCACGTCGAGCGGATCGCCGGCTACCTGATCGACCAGTTCAGTCCGCTGGGCCGGGCCGACCTGCTCAACGACTACGCCAAGCTGCTGCCGCTGCTGCTGTTCAACCAGCTGTTCGGCTGCCCGGCCGACATCGGCGACCGGCTGACCCGCAGCATGTCCGCGCTCTTCGACGGCATCGACGTGATCCAGGCCAACGAGGAGCTGACCTCCTGCCTGATGGACCTGGTCGCGCTGAAGCGCCGCCAGCCGGGCGACGACATCACCTCCTGGCTCATCCAGCACCCGGCCGGCCTGCGGGACGAGGAGCTCAAGGACCAGCTGGTCATGCTGATGGGCGCCGGCGTCGAGCCCGAGCGCAACCTGATCGGCAACGCGCTGCTCCTGCTGCTCTCCGGCGAGGGCGGCTCCGGGCTGCGCATCGAGGACGCCCTCGACGACGTGCTGTGGAACAACCCGCCGATCGCCAACTACGCGACGCACTACCCGATGCAGGACCTCAACGTGGGCGGCGTCCCGATGGACGCCGGCAGCCCGGTGGTGATCAGCTTCGCCGCCGCCAACAGCGACCCGGCGCTGACCGACGCCCGGCTGACCCTCAGCAAGGGGGCCCACCTGGCCTGGGGGGCCGGTCCGCACGCCTGCCCGGCCAAGTCCCCGGCCCAGCTGATCGCCCTGAGCGCGATCGAGTGCCTGCTCAACGCCCTCCCGGACGTCACCCTCGCGGTGCCCGCGGAGAGCGTGGAGTGGCGGCCGGGCCCGTTCCAGCGCGGCCTGGTGTCGCTGCCGGTGCGGTTCAGCCCGGCGCCCGCCCGGACCACCCGGCCGGCCGCGGGGGCGGAGCCCGTACCGGCCCCGGCGGCGGGCGGCTCCGAGGCGGCGCCGGCGTACCCGCAGGCCACGGCCGCCGCGCCGGGCCGGGCGCCGCAGAAGAAGGGGTGGTGGAGCTCCTTCCTGGACGTCTTCCGGGTCTGAGGCGTCCTCGGACTCCGGGCCCCGGGCATCCTGCCCGGGGCCCGGACGTGTTGCCGGGAGCCGTCCGGTCACCGCGAGGTGAACGGCGTGCGACGCCCGTGCGGAACGTGACGGGGGCAACACGGATCGACGCTTGAGCGCGCTGTTGCTGGGTAGTACGCCGCCGTACTGCCCGCCCGCGCGTTGAAGGAGCCCGTGTGACCGCCATGTTGGATGCCTGCCCCGCGCCGGAGCGCCCCGACCCAGGGAGCGACCGCCGCGCCGCCGTGCCGCTGCTGCGGCGGCTGCGGTCGGCCGAGGGGCTCGCGGACCCGAGCCCGGTCTACGACGAGCTGCGCGCCCTGGGCGACCTCGTCCCGGCGCCCTGGGGCGGCTACCTGGTCACCGGTTACGAGGCGTGCGACCAGGTCCTGCGCGGCCGGCACTGGCTCGTCCCCGACTTCGCCTGGCAGCAGCGGCAGACCGGGACGGATCGCTGGGAGGCCGTCGCCACCCAGGAGATGAGCCGGACCCTCTCCCGACTCAACGCCCCCGAGCACACCCGGCAGCGGCGCAGCCTCGGGAGCCTCTTCGACCGCAACACCCTGCGGGACATGGTGCCGGCCGTCGAGGCCGACGCCGCCGGGCTGCTCGACCACCTGGCCGAGCGAATACGGACGGACGGCGAGGCGGACTTCGCGGCCGTGGTCGGCGAGCAGCTGCCGATCGGCACCGTCGGGCGCTGGCTGGACATCCCGCCGGCGGACCACCCGCACATCCTGTCGATGACCCACAACCAGGTGCACGCCCAGGAACTGCTGCCCACCAAGAGCCAGTTGGCGGTCTCCGAGCAGGCCACCATGGAGCTGCGCGAGTACTTCACCCGCCTCGTCCGGGAGCGCCGCGAGCGGGACGGCGAGGACGTGGTCGCCGGCTGGATCCGCACCTGGGACGCGCTGGAGTCCGACCGCGAGGCCACCGACCGGATGGTCTACCAGCTCACCATGTTCGTCACCATCGCCTCGCTGGAGACCACGGCGACGATGCTCTCCTCGCTGGTCTGGCAGCTGCTGCGGTCGCCGGAGAAGTGGGAGTGGCTGCGGGAGCGGCCCGAGCACATCGACGAGGCGATCGACGAGGCGCTGCGCTACGACCCGCCGATCCGCGTCAACAGCCGCGTCGCGGGTGAGGACACCGTCCTGGCCGGGGTGCCGCTCCCCAAGGACACCATGGTCCACGTGATGTACGGCGCGGCCAACCGCGATCCGCGCCGCAACCCGGACCCGCACACCTTCGACCCGCTGCGCCGGGGCACCCACCTCACCTTCGGCGGCGGCGCCCACTACTGCCTCGGCGCGGGCCTGGCACGGCTGGAGGCGCGCGCCCTGCTGGGCCAACTGCTGGAGCGCTTCCCGACCTTGCGGGCGGTGAGCCCACCGGAGCACGCGCCCCGGATGGTCTTCCACCGGGTGACGTCCCTGAGAGTCGCCGCATGAGCGTCTCGCCGCAGGCCCCCTCGTACCCCCCGTTCGCGACGCAACCCCCGTACGTCGCGTACCCCCAGACGCCTGCCGACTGGTACCCGCAGGCCGGGCCCGCCGCCGAGCCTGCGCCGGTCCCTGGGCCCGCGCCGGTTCGTACGGTCCGTTCCGAGCTCCGGGGAGCGGTGCTCCACGTCCAGCTGGACAGCCCCGGGACGGGGAACGCCGTCACCTCGGCCATGCTGGACGAACTCCTCGCCCTCCTCGCCGTCCCCGACCCGGCCGTACGGGTGATCGTGCTCTCCGCGGCCGGCCGGGACTTCTGCCTCGGCGGGGACCGCGACGAACTCTTCACGGGCCTGGACGAGGACCCGACCGGCGGCCGGATCCGGAGCTACGGGGACAAGGCGCGCAGGGTCTGCGACGCCCTCACCAACAGCCCGGCCGTCACCGTCGCCCGGGTCCAGGGCCGGGCGACCGGCGCCGGCTTCGCCCTGGCGCTCGCCTGCGACCTGCGGGTCGGTGCCGAGAACGCCGTCTTCCGGCTGCCCGAGCTGGCCCTGGGGCTGCCCGTCGCCTGGGGCGGACTGCTGCCCCGGCTGCTCCACGAGGTCGGCGCGGCCCGGGTCCGCGAGATCATCCTCACCGGCCGCCCGGTCGGCGCGGTGGAGGCGCGGGAGCTGGCCATCCTGCAGCGCGTCGTCCCCGAGCAGGACCTGGACGCGGCGGTGGAGGAGTGGGCCCGGCCCGTCACGCGCCGACCCGAGGCCGCCCTGCGGGTCACCAAGACGCTGCTCGCCTCCCATGCCTCGGCCACCCGGCTGGCCGACGCCTCGGTGCTCGACTCCGAGCTGATGGCCTCCGTCCTCGCCGCCGCGCACTACGCCCGCGGCCTCGCCGACCGGCCCCCGGCCGACTGACCGGCCGCGTGCGGAGGGGCCCGTGTCCTCGGACGCGGGCCCCTTCGTCCGTACGGAAACCGGTTGTGGATCGCACCCGCGCATTCGATACCGTGTGCGATCGACATTGGGGAGGGGATCACCGTGGGGACGACACGCAACACCCGGGTGGCGGTGGCCGTACTGACGACGGCTCTGGTCGTGGCCGGAGCGGCGGCCTGCGAGGGGGACAAGGGCGGCGCCACCGCCACCGCGGCGGCCGTCACGCCGCCGCAGCCGTTCGGCGCCGCGGGCTACCGCGGGCTGCAGCTGTCGATGACCAAGGAGGAGGCGCTGGCCTCCGGGGCCCTGGAGAAGGCGCCGGTCTCGGTGCTGAACGGCTGCACCGACTACGCGTACAAGGGCGGCCCGGCGCCGGACCAGGCCCGGATGGCGAACGAGGCGGAGGTCCACGCGAAGACGACCAAGGCGATGGCCAGGATCGACGAGATCAGGGCGAAGCGGAAGCCGGTCGCGCCGCTGACGCCCGGGGCCTCGCTGAAGGAACTGCAGGAGTACAACGCGCGCCTTCAGGCGCAGATCCAGCAGGACACCGCCGACCAGAAGGAGATCGCCGAGCTCCAGAAGGACCTGGACCTCATCACGCCCGCCCGCAAGGCCCGGGACGAGGCCTTCCTGGCGACCGGCCGGGTCAACTTCGGCACCAAGGGCCTGCGCCAGGTGGTGGCGCCCGCGGACGCCCGCACCGCCGAGGGCGTCGGCGCCGGCTCGACGGAGGAGCAGCTCAAGCAGGCCTACGCGGGCAAGGAGCTGAAGCCGGTCGAGGGCGGGAAGTTCGAGCTCCCGGCCGACGGCGGCAGCGGCGGACCGGACTGGTTCTACGAGTTCACCATGGCCGAGGGCAAGGTCGCCGCCCTCGCCCTGGTGAAGCACAACACCTACTGCTCCTGAGCCCCGGTCGGCCCGGCCCGGCGGTGGAGGCCCCGACGAACCACCGGGTTCGGCGGGGCCTCCGCCGTGTTCCGTCGGGAACCCGGCGGCCCGTGCGGACAGGTGGGGAACGTGGAACTGTCACAGCGGGCACGGTTGAGGAGTGGGGACCAGTGGGCGTTCGGGGAGTTGTTCGATGAGACGGCGGACGACCTGTACCGGTACGCGGTACGGGTGGTGGGGGACCGGGCGGCGGCCGAGGACGCCGTCCAGCTGACCTTCCTCGAAGCGTGGCGCTTACGCGGCAAGCTGCGGGAGGACGGCGGGCCGGTGCGGCCCTGGCTGTTCGGGATAGCGGCCCACGTCCTGCGCAACACGACCCGGGCCGCCCGGCGGCACCGGGCGGCGCTGGCGCGGATGCCCGACCGCGGCGTCCTGCCGGACTTCGCCGAGGAGTTGGCCGGACGGCTCGACGACGACGCCCGGCTCGCCGCCGTCCGGCGGGCGCTGGCCCGCCTGCGGAAGGCCGAGCGCGAGGTGTTCGGACTCTGCGTCCTGGCGGGCCTGGACTACGGGAGTGCGGCCGAGGCACTCGGGGTGCCGATCGGCACGGTGCGCTCCCGGCTCTCGCGCGCCCGTACCAAGTTGCGCGCGCTGGTGGACGAGGAGCTCCGGGGCGGGCGGGAACTCCCGTCGGGCACCGGACAGGTACGGGGTGGCCGCAGCGGAGCGGCCAGGCCGACGACTCCGGGGAGGACCCGATGAACCCGATGAACGAGGACGAACTCCTGTCGACACCCGAGGGGCCGGGCCTCTCCGCCGACCGCCGGCAGCAGCTGCGGGGGCACCTGATGAGCGAGTTCGCGCGCGGGCCGGTGGCCGCGCCCCGCCGGATCCGGCTCGGCTGGGTGGCCCTGCCCGCCCTGGCAGGCGGCCTGGCGCTGAGCTTGGTGCTGGTCGGCGGCGGGCAGCCGAGTCCGTCCACCGAGTCCAGCGGAACGGTCGCGGCCGTCGTCCTGGACCGCGCGGCGGAGGCCGCCGAGCAGCAGCCCGCCCCGGCGGCGCGCGGGGACCAGTTCATCTACGTGAAGAGCCTGGAGAAGTGGAGGGAGGCGGGTGGCGAGGTGTCGCGGACCCGGGAGGACTGGCTGTCCGTCGACGGCAGCAAGCGGGAACTGCTGCTCATCGACGGGCACGTGCCGAACCCCGGAGGAAGCGACGAGCACGGGGAGGCCGAACCCGTGCCGAACGCCGGGAGGATCGGCAGCTACGCCTACGTCGCCGCCCTGCCGACCGACCCGGACGCGCTGCTGGCCAAGATCCACGCGGACACCGCAGGCCACGGGTCCAGCCCCGAAGCGGAGGCGTTCGAGACCGTCGGCGAGCTCCTGATGTTGCAGATCGCCCCACCCGCCGTCAGCGCCGCGCTCTACCGGGCGGCCGCGAAGATCCCCGGCGTCACGGTGATCGACTCGGTGACCGACGCGGCCGGCCGCCCCGGCATCGCGGTCGCGCGCCGGGACAGCGGCGGGAAGGCCGAGGCCCAGTGGATCTTCGACCGCACCGACTACACCTTCCTCGGCGAGCGCGGCGTCGCCGTCACCGACGGCGCGACCTTCAAGAAGGGCGACGTCACCGGCCAGAACACCATCCTCGCCCGCGCCGTCGTCGACCAGCCCGGCACCCGCCCGTAGCGGCCTGCCTCAGGCCGGTTGAGGCCGTCCACGCAGCGCCGCGCGGGCGCGGGCGACGCCCCCGGGTGTGGCCCGGGCCCCGCTGCCGACGGCGACGGTTCTCGTGCCCAGGCCCGCACAGGCGCGGCAGATGCCGGGCCGGGGCACCGGATCGTGGCAGCGGCCGCACTCGGCGTACGGCGGCGGCGGTGGCGGCGCCGCTCGGTCCGGCGGGAGCTTGCGTTGCAGCCGGTCCCGGAGGATGGCCGCTGCCGAGTGCATCGGCTGCGGCAGGCCGGGCAGCAGGGCGTGGGCCAACTCGGCCTCGCCGCAGCCGCGTTCCAGCCACTGGGTGACGAGCGGGGCCAGTGCCCGCGCCTCGGCCTCGCCGAGGCGCAGGCGCGGTTCGGGCCGGATCACCCGGAACAGCGTGGCCACGGCGGCCCGCGTCCGTTCATCCGGGAGGGTGGGTTCTTCTCCCGGGTCCTTTACGGGAGGAGTGACAGCGCCGCCGGTACTCCCTCCACCGGAAGCCGGGCGGGGGACAGCCGGTTCGGGTTGCGGGGTGTCGAAGACGTGGGCCTCGGACCGCACCGTCCCGTCGGCCATCCGGACCGTGTCGACCCGGTAGTACCCGGCGTTCTTGAGCTCGGTGAGCGCCCGCCGCACGGCGCCCCGCCCCTGCGGACTGCTGTCCGCCATCTGCCGCCCGTCCTCCCGCCAGCCGTCAGGACGGGAGAGCAGGTCCGCGAGGAGGCCCCGAGCGGTGTAACTCAGCCGACGGTCCTGCAACAGGCCGTTCGGAATCACGGTGAACGCGCGCGTGTGAGCGCTACGATGAATCTGCATTGGGGGAGCTACGACTCCTAATGCCCGACCCCGGGGTGTTCCACCACCGCCGGGGTCTCCTATGTTCTGTTGATGATGCGGAAAGTAGCACACCGACTACACGCAGTGCGAACCGTTCGCGAATCTCCGCCCGCCCGCTCTCCTCCGGATCAGGTGCGAGCTGCGGCCACCGCGTCCGTGTACAGCTCCGTTGTCAGGTCGTCCTCATTGATCCCGAGGTCGGCCAGTACGGCCCGTACGGCGTCGAGCGCCGCTCCGAGGCCGTCCTGGGTGGCCGCAGCGGTCTCGACCTCGACGAACGTCGCGTCGAGCTCCGGAACGCGGACGAGCGTGGCGAGGAAGCGCCGGCCGTCGCGTTCGAAGTCGTAGTTGCGGCACCGCTTCTCGAACCGGATGCGCGGGGTGAAGCCGAGGCCCCGGATGATCTCGTGGGCCGCGTCGGCGTCCTCCACCCGGGTCTCGGCCTCCCACTTCGACCCGGATGCCTCGTCCACCCGGGCGCCCTTGTACGTGAGCACGGTGCGGGTGTCCTCGGGCCCGTGAACGGTGCGGATCCGCAGCTCTCGGTCGGCGCCCATCAGGCTGCCGTCCGGGGCGTCGTAGTAGGTGTCGCGGTACACCTCGGCGCGCCCGGCTCCGTACGAGTCCTCCAGTCGCGCGAGGACGAGTTCGGGGTCGCGCACGACGGCCTTGAGCTCCGCCTCGATCGCCATGCCGGTACCTCCTTCGGGCCTCGGCGGTGTGGTGGGGTGCGCTACGTCTCCGGCGGCACGCTGTAGCGGCTCAACACGTCGTCGGCCGTGGACCGGTCCAGGAGGCGCAGCTCCCAGGGCCCGGTGTTGACGTCGAACTCCTTGTCGAAGCCGACCCACTTACCGGCCATGCGGCGCCCGGTCGGATCGACCAGCAGCTGGACGGCGCCGTGGTACCTGGCCCCCTGGTAGTAGCCGTCCGGTGCGGTCTGTTCCACCCATGAGCCCGTCACGACGTTCCGGTCGACGGTGAGGTCGAACGACAGCGGTGAGTCGGGATTGGACGATGCGCCGGGGAGCGACCGGCCGGTGATCCGGTTCCCGCTCTGGGACAGCACGACGTGGTGCAGGCCGGTGAACGTGCTCTCCCGGCTGCTGCTGAAGTACTCGTAGTGGCTGACCCAGACCCCCGAGTAGTCCTCACCCGTGGGAGCGGGTGCGGCCTGCACGGGCACGCCCGGTTGATCGCTGGTCATGTCATGGCCTCCCGTGCCGTCCGCGCTCGTCCTTGGCCGCCCGCCATGGGGCGGGCGCGTTCGAGGAGTCCGCGCACGTGGGGGTTGCGCCGGTGCGGCCGGGTCGCGGAGAGCATCGAGCGGAAGCGGTCGTCGGCCCGGCCGGACTGGACGTGCGGGTAGTCGTCGAGAGCCCGGTGCCAGTCCGCGCAGGCTTCTTCGAGGCGACCGGCCTGCAACTTCCACTCGGCGAGCATGCCCGTCATGCGCACCCGGTTGCGCACGTACACGGAGTACCGCAGACGATCGGACGCCTCCATCGCGGTGATGGCACCTGCCTTGTCCCCGAGTTCCCAGCGGACCTTGGCCTCGTGGTACGCGAGGGAGGACGGATCGTAGGAGCCGAATGCCTTCGCCTTGGACTCGGCCTGCTCCATCGCGACCTCCGCTGTCCGCAGGTGGTGCAGGGCGCCGGCCCTGTCTCCGGTCTGGGCGGCGGCGTGGGCTTGTTGGCCGGCGAGGAAGGCCCTCATGCGGGGGCCGGCCTGTGGGGAGGCCGCCGAGGCGGCGTCCGCGAACCGCAGGGCGGTACTGCCGTGGCCGAGGTCGACGGCCTGGACGCTCATGCCGCGTAGGGTCGTGCAGTACGTGAGGTGGTCGCCCGCGTGCCCCGCCAGCTCCAGGGCTTTCGTGTAGTAGCGCTGGGCCAGGGAGTCGTGGCGTTCGTCCATCGCCATGTAGCCGGTCAGGTAGCAGTGGTCGGCGGCGGCCGACAGCATGGCCTTGCGGACGTCCTCGCCGGCGTCCGCCCGCAGGTACGGGACGATCGTGTTGACCAGGAACGAGGCGGCCATCGGGCGGGCCATCCGGCCGCCGAACTGGTCGTCCAGGTCGCTGATCCGTTCGGTCATCGCCGCGACCGCCCGGACCTCCGCCATGCCGATCCGCAGATGCGGATCGGTCCGCAGCCTCTCGAAGCGACCCACCATGTCGGGCCAGCCCGGAATGGTGAGGGCCGCCGAGTACAGGCCTGCTGTGAGGACTCCGCGCCGGGATGGGTCCATGTCGAGGCTCCCCAGGTCAACCAGTCCTGACACCGTATCCGTCGACTGGTCGGCGGGGGTAGGCATCTCGCGGAATCCGGCCTCGAAGGCGGTGATCGGCCGCTTGAGCCTCCGTGCCAGCGTCTCCAGGACCACCGGCAGGGCCTTCGCCGCAGGTGAGGTGCCGCCGAGCCAGTGGGAGACGGCCGAGGCGTCGTACTTCAGCCGCTGCCCGGTCTCGGTGCCGGTCCGGTTGACAGCCCGTGCCAACTCGCCGTTTCCCCAGGCGGCTTCGGTCATCAACGAGGCGAGCTTGCGGTTCGGCGCACGGTCGGTTCGCACGACAGTTCCCCCTGGCGGACGGGTTTCAAGGGTTTCAACGTCCCGGCTCGGCTCGACCATAGCCGACCAAAGGGCATGAAGGTTGACTGTTCGTCATCAGTCGATCACCAGCGGTGGTGCGACTGGTCCCCTCCTCTTTCCCCTACGAGGTGCTCCCTCATGCTCACGTCCCGCCGCCCCCGCATGTTCGTCGCGCGCCTCGACTCGCGGACCGAATCCACGCCCCTGGCCCGGTACTTGCTCCGGGCCTACCTCTCCGGGCTGCCCTCCGGGGAGCGCTACCGCGACACCGCCGAACTCCTCCTCGGCGAACTCTTCGCCAACGCCGTCCAGCACTGCGACGCGCCCGACGACCGCCGCATCGAGGTCCGCTTCGCACTCACCGGCTCCCTTCTGCGGCTGGAAGTCCACGACGCCGACGTCACCCGTCCCTCCCCCCGCACTGCCGCGCCCTGCGACGAGCACGGGCGCGGCCTCTTCCTCGTCAACGAGCTCGCCGAGCGCTGGGGCTGCGCCTCCCGGCCGTGCGGCATCGGCAAGTTCGTCTGGGTCCTCATCGCTCCCTCCACCACCCTCGCCTGAGAGCCGTCCCACCCATGCACCTCGCCACCCTGGCCCGGCACACCCTCTCCCGTGGCGCCACCCCCGCCGCCACCTACGCCCTTCTCGCCCGCCTCGGCCACCAGCCCCTGCCCACCGCCCGCGCGGTCTGCCTCGCCCTCGACATCCCCCTCGCCGAAACCACCCGCCGCCTGGCCGACTGCTACGACGCCCTCCTCGCCGACCCCCGCCCCAACGCCGAGGCCGACACCGGCGAACTCCTCGAAGCCCTCGGCGTTTTCGACATCCCCAAGTCCCTCACCGACACCGAACTCGCCGTCGTCGACCACTTCCTCACCGCCGTCGACGCCATGGGCGGCATCCGGCCCGGCCACCAGCACGGCCTCACCCGCTGGTTCACCACCGGCAACCTCACCGCCGCCTACCTCTCCCTCGCCGCCGCCCACCCCCTGCCCCGCACCGGCGACCCCGCCCGCTACTGGACCGCCCTCGTCGCCGCCGGCGAACTCCTCGCCACCACCCTCCCCTCCGATCGCCGTATCACCTACGCCCTCACCCACTGCCGCGCCCGCGCAGCCCGCCCCTAAGCGCAGGAAGTCGGCCCGGCCGACTTCCTGCGCGGGAAGCCCCGCCCGGCGCCACATGCCACGGACTGAGAGGACAAGATGACCACCACCCAGCGCGCCGCCGCCCATGCCACCACTGGCCGACTCCACGGCCGCTCGGCCGTCCGGAGCTTCCTGGAGGGCCCCGAACTGACGGCGGGCGACCTGAGCATGGTCCTGCTGGTCCGAGAGGGCGGCGAGGACGCCGACCGACCGATGCCGACCGTCACCGTCGCCGAGATCCCGCAGGCCGTGCGGGAGCTGGCCGCCGTCGGCATCCGCTCGGTGAAGGTGTTCGCCAACAGCCTGCGCCGCGACCAGCGCGCCGCCGGTGCCATCGCGCCGGACAGCCTGATGGTGCGGGCCATCCACGCGGTCAAGGACACCGAGCCCGGCATGGCCGTGATGACCGAGAACTGCCTGTGCGGCCACACTGACACCGGCGAATGCCACCTGACCTTCGCCGGCCGGATCGACCTGGACGCGACGGCCGCGCTGATCGCCGCCCAGGCTGTCATCCAGGCCGGAGCCGGCGCCGACATCGTCGGCCCTGCCGCGATGACCCGGGGTACCACCTGGGCCGTGCGGCAGGCTCTGGACGAGGCCGGTCACCGGGATGTCGCAACCATGCCGCACCTGATCTTCGACTCCGCCCTCTACGAGGGCTACCGCACCACCATGCGGGCCACCCCCGCCTCCGGCGCCCGGCGCCCGTTCCAGATCAGCCCTCGCAGCCCGGAGGCTGCCGTCGACACCGGACTCGCGTTCGTCGGCGAGGGGGCGGACATGGTGCTGCTGGAGCCCGGGATGTTGTCGGTGGACATCCTCGCGGCCCTCAAGTGCCGCACCCCGGCGCCGCTCATGCCGTTCTCCGTCTCCGGTGAGTACCTGCGCCTGGCGCCGCTCGACCCGGCCACCGGACAGCGGGACTTCCGCCCGCTGGCGGAGCTGTTCACCATGCTCAAGCGGGCCGGTGCGGACCGGATCATCACCTACGCGGCCCTGGACCTGGCCCGACTGCGGGCCTAAGCGGCAGCAGTGGGCCGGATCTCCGCCAGGATGCCCTCCGCGTCCTGGTCCAGCAGGAGGCCGGCCACCTGTACGCCCAGCTTCTCCGGCTCGCACAGCGGGCCGGAGAGCCGGGCCTCCACCTGTCGCCTGCCGTCCACGGAGGTGACCTGTCCGTGCAGGGTCAGCACGTCTCCGTCGGCCTTGCCGAACGCGCCGACCGGCACCGAGCATCCGCCGTGGAGCTCTGCCAGCATCGCCCGCTCGGCCCGCACCTCCGCGTCGCTCACGGGGTCACCAGAACCGGCCAGGATCTCGCGGGCCGACTTGTTGTCCTCTCGGATCTGGATGCCCAGCGCGCCCTGCCCGGGCGACGGGGGAAACAGCCCGATCGGCAGGATCTCGCTGAGCTCCTCGCCACGGCCGAGCCGCTTGATCCCGGCGGCCGCCAGGATCACGGCGTCCAACTGCTGCGTCCTGAGCTTGCCGAGCCTGGTCGGGACGTTCCCCCGGATCTCCACCGGTACCAGGTCCGGGCGTACGTGCAGCAACTGGGCGATCCGGCGCGACGACGACGTGCCGATCCTGCCCCCGTACGGGAGCTCGGCCAACGTCGAGCCGCACAGCGCGTCGTGCACGTCCGCGCGGGTGGGTGGGGGCAGGAGGATCAGGCCCGGCGGGTTGGTGGTCGGCAGGTCCTTGAGCGAGTGCACGATCACATCGACCTCACCGGACAGCAGCGCGTTCACCTGGTTCACCGAGAACGCCGAGCCGCCGCCGCGCTCCGAGACGTCCCTCAGGGCCGACCTGCGGTCCTGATCGCCGGCCTCCGTGATCACTCTCTGGCGGAAGACCACGTCGGGGAAGCGCTCCCGCAGCGGTGCCAGGAACTCCCTGACCTGGGCCCGCGCCAGGTGACTGGCCCGCGACCCCACCACCAGTGTGCTCATAAGCCAACTCCCGGCATCTGACGAGATGTTGACCGCATGCTACTCGCATCAAGAGCGCCCGGTTTCCGACGTTATGTCGGAAACCGGGAGAGAGAGTCCTCGGGGTCGCATGCCGCCCAAACCGTCAGCATCGTCACTGGTCAGAGCCTCCGGGCCTGCTGAGTCCTTCGGGATTCCTGTTCTCCGCCCCGCCAGCCCTGTCCAGAGGGGAAGCCGGACGACACTGCATCAATTCCAACCGTCTCCGGCATGGCGGTATCCATCCTCCTGTCTGCGCAGGAAGTCGGCCGGGCCGACTTCCTGCGCACACAGAGCCGTCGCCGCTTCGGCGGGCCGAAGCGGCGACGGGTGGTCAGGTTCGGTGAGCAGCGGCCGACGCCCCGGGCGTCAGCGGGCGGCGGCGCGTTGGAGGGCGCTGGCGAGGAGGGCGACGACGGTGGGCCGCAGCGTGGCGGTGCGCGGGATGCGGCCGCTGATCCGGGCGGTCTGGAAGGCGGTGACGCCGCCGTCCGGGCTCCTTCACGACATCGGAAGCCTCCGGCGAGGAGTGTTCGACCTGCTCCGAGGCCGTCAACACACCTATCAGGCAAGCCATCTCTACCTGCAGGCCGGACGCCTCTGCGGCCTGGCCACCCATGTCGCTCGCTCGGCGACAGCGCGAGCGCGCTCCGATCCGTGGAAGCGGCTGTGGCGGCGCGGAGCACGGTAGCCGCTGTGGATCTTCCCGGCGTATTCACGTTTCCCGAGGCCAAGCAGTGGGCCTACGCCGGTACCGCCCTCCTTGCCTTGGGCGGTCGGCGTCACGTTGACCGTGCCATCGAGGCATCCTCCACGGCTATTGCCATGTACGAGTCCGGACCACAACAGGAACAGTCCTCCGGCGACCTGTTGGCTGCCTGCCTGGACCTCGCCAACGCCCACCTCGCCCATGGCGACCTCGACGGAGTGAAGGAGAGGCTCTCGGTGGTGTTGGATGCTGCTCCGGAGCGGCGAACCGCGAGTATCTCCAGCCGCCTTCGGGCGCTGGACACCCGTCTCGCCGAGCCCGTCTATGGAGGCTCGCCGATTGTTCTGAGTCTCCGCGAGAATGTCAGAGAAGCCTGTTCCCGACCCGCACGCACGAACTCTCCGGAGCTGCCACAGTGACGAGCAACACTGCAGAGCAGGACGCCGCAGTCGCCGACAAGGCGATCCTCGCGAACAGCGCCTATGCGGACGGGCGCCACCTGGCTGCCCGCCAGTCGATCTACCGGTGGCAGCAGCCGCGGTACGACCTGCCCGGGCTCATCGTCGAAGAGCTGGCCGACACCAGCGGCACCGTCATTGACATCGGCTGCGGCAACGGGAAGTTCGTCAGCCGCTTGCACCGCGACCGCCCGGACCTCGGGGTCGTCGGTATGGACATCTCGGCGGGCATCCTCGCTGAACTCCCGAAACCGGTCCTGGCGGCCGACGCCCAGGCTCTGCCTTTCGCCGACGAAAGCGCCGATGCCCTGCTGGCCCTGCACATGCTGTACCACGTGGGCGACATCGAGGCCACGATCAAGGAACTGGCCCGTGTCCTCCGGCCCGGTGGTGTGCTCATCGCCTCGACCAACAGCGAGACCGACAAGCAGGAACTGGACCGGCTGTGGTCCCGGGCCGCAGGGGATGTCCTCGGGCTTCCCGAGGGGCCGGCTCGGGTCTCCCTCAGCTCCCGCTTCTCCTTGGAGAATGCCCCTGGCTACCTCGGCGCGGTGTTCGAGGACATCAGGGTGCGGGAACTGCCCGGCATCATCGCGGTCACCGACCCCGCGCCGGTCGTTGCGCACCTGGCTTCCTACGAGGCATGGGCTGACCAGTGCGGCGTCCCGTTCCACGAGACGGTTAGTCGGGCAGCGGAGATCGTTGCCGCAGTGATCGCTACCGAGGGGGCTTTCGAGATCACGTGCCGCGGCGGCATCCTGATCTGCCGCCGATGAACCGCGCTCCTCCACGCTCATGACGGTTTCTGGGTCGCGTTGCGTAGGAAGTCGGCTCGGTCGACTTCCTACGCAGGGAGTGGTTGTGTCCGTCGCCGCTTCGGCGAGGCCGAAGCGGCGAC
>NZ_JBEXJK010000081.1:0-25536 GCF_040609095.1 Kitasatospora sp. NPDC004799 | reverse complement strand
GGGAGCTGGTCTCCGGCGCCACCGGCCTGGTCACCCTGGTCGGGGCCGTCGTGCTGATGGCCGTCCTGGACCCGGTCCTGCTGGGGGCCCGCGCGGGCGCGGGCGGCGCAGCTCGGGGCGCCCCCCGTCTCCCCCGCCACGCCGTCACCCGCCGAGCGGCGCGGGCAGCGGCCGGGAGTGCAGGACGTCCAGCCGGGACACGGCCCTGGTCACCACCACGTACAGCCGGTGCAGGCCGCGCACCTCGGCCTCCACGATGGCGGCCGGCTCCAGCACCACCACGTGGTCGTACTCCAGGCCCTTCACCAGCGAGGCCGGCAGCACCGTCACCCGCGCCGTGGTGCCGACCTGTTCGGCCGCGCCGGTCGGGATGCCCGCCGCGAGCAGCGCCTCGGCGGCCTCCGCCACCGCGCCGTCCGCCGCGATCACCGCGATCGAGCCCTCGCGCTCCAGCGCCGCCCGCACCGCCGCCACCGCCGCTCCGCCCAGGCCGGCGGCGGCCACCCGGCGCACCGTCAACTCGCCGTCCTGTCGCAGCGACACGGCCGGCGGCACGTCCACGTCCAGCGCGCCCAGCAGGGTGTTGGCGAGTGCCGTCACGGCGGCCGGCACCCGGAAGCCGGTGGTCAGCGGCACCACCGCGGCCTGCGGCTTGCCCAGGTGGGCGAGCTGCTCGGGCCAGCTGCGGGCGGCCCACGGGGCGGTCGCCTGGGCGAGGTCGCCGAGGACGGTCAGCGAGCCGAAGGCACTGCGGCGGGCGATCGCCCGGCACTGCATCGGGGAGAGGTCCTGGGCCTCGTCCACCACCACGTGGCCGAAGCCGGCCGGACGCTCGATCAGGCCCGCCACCTCGTCCAGCAGCATCAGGTCGTGCTCGGACCACTTCGCGCTCTTCTCCGAGCGCGGCGGCTTCCGCCACAGGACCGCCGCCTGCTCCTCCGGGGCGAGCACCCCGTCGGCCGCGGACCTCCACGCCGGTGTGCCGGGCGTCCGGGATCAGCGCGGCCAGCTCGATCGCGCGCTCCCTGGTCTCGACGTCGACCAGGTAGAAGCCGCAGACGAACTCCTTGGTGTCCAGGTACGGCCCGTCGTGGTGCACCGGGCCCTCCTCGCGGACCCGGACGGTCGTGCTCTGCTCCGGCACCGCCAGGGCCTGCGTGGTGACCAGCTCGCCGGACTCCTTGATGAGCTTCATGAAGTCGCCGTGGCCGGCGTAGACGGCCTGCTGCTCGTCCACGGACAGGCCGTCCCACAGCACCGGGTCCATGTGCATCACGAGCAGGTACTTCATGATTCTCACTCCTTGGGCCGTGGCCCCCGGGCCTCTCCAGGGGTCCTCACAGGAGACGTCGGAGCCGCCCGCCCGTTCTCGACGTTCCCGGCCCGCCGGCCGGAAACGCCGGGAACCGGGCACGCGAAAGCGCGGCCGGCCGTGAGGGTCCACGGCCGGCCGCGCGCAGGGTCGGGGCGGGCTCAGCGCACCAGCTGGGCGGCCCGGGGGCCGGTCCGCTCCAGCCACCAGTGGGCGACCAGCAGATTGACCACCCAGCCCGCCCAGTTGGCCACCTCCAGCAGTGTCGGCAGGTCGAGCTTGAAACCCGGGATGTACCCCATCAGCTCCACCACCACCCGGCCCCAGCTGGTGCCGAGCGCCATCGCGAAGCTGTAGACCATCCAGCGCCGGTGGTCGACGTACCGCCGCTGCAGGGCGGCCCGCAGCCCGAGCACGGTGGTGAGCAGCCAGAGCCCGCCCATCATGGCCAGGCCGATCTGGCCGCTCGGGGCGGTGGAGTAGGGCAGCAGCACCAGGGCCAGCAGCCCGCCGGGCAGGGCCCCGGCGAAGACGTACACCCGGCCGCTGATCCGGTGCACCGCCGGGTGGTGGCGGCGGATCCACGGCAGGACCTGGAGGAAGACCGTCACCATCGAGATGTTGCCGAAGACCACGTGCCCCACCAGGACCGCGTAGTGCGCCGGGAAGTCCGCGTCCAGCGGGATCCGGGCCTGCCCCGGCCCCCCGGTCAGGTAGCGGGGGAAGGCGTACACCAGGTTGAAGACCACGAGGACGGCCAGCGCCGTCACCCATGGGCTCTGCCACCAGCTCGGCGCGGCCGCGGCCGCACCGTCGCCGGGTCTCGCGCGTTCCCGTCCGGGGGCCAGCGCCCCGGACGGCTCCGTGTTCCGTGTCACCGCTGATCCTCGACTTCCGTTGGGGTCCGGGCAGTTCAGTGGTGGTACTCGCCGGCGTTGACGTCCAGGCAGTGGCCGGTGACGGCGCGGGAGAGCGGGGACAGCAGGAACAGCACGGCGTCGGCGACCTCGTCCGGCTCGGGCAGCCGGCCGAGGTCGAGGGTGGCCGCGACCTCGTCGTAGATGTCCTGGACGGTGACGCCGCGCTGCGCCGCCCACTGGCCGAAGCCCTCGCGCAGCGCGTCCGCCCAGATGTACCCGGGGGCGACGGTGTTCACCCGCACGCCCTGCGGGCCGAGTTCGGTGGCCAGGCTCTGGGCCAGCGACAGCAGGGCGGCCTTGCTCATCTTGTAGGCGCCGAACAGCCGCTTGGAGTGCCGGATCACCGCGGAGTTGATCATCACGACCGAGCCCCGGTGCTCCGCCAGGGCGGGGGCGAACAGCCGGGTGAGCCGCAGCGCGGCGTAGACGTTGGTCTCGAACCCGGCGCGCACGTCGGCCAGTTCGACGTCGGTGAGGTCGACCAGCGGCGGCACCGCGAAGGCGTTGTTGACCAGCGCGTCGATCCGGCCGAAGGTCTCGGTCGCGGTCTTGACCAGGGCGGCGGCCGACTCGTCGTCGGTGATGTCGGTCGGTACCGCGAGCGCCCGGCGCCCGGTCGCCTCGACCTCCGCGGCGATCTCCGCGAGCCGGCTGCCGGTCCGGGCGGCGAGCACCACGTCCGCCCCCGAGTGCGCGGCGCGCAGGGCGATCGACCGGCCCAGGCCGGGGCCGACCCCCGAGACGACGACGACCTTGTCCTCAAGCATCCTGATCCTCCAGCAAGTCCGGCTGTGCGTCGGTTGGTTCGATCGACAGTGCGTGGCGGAACACGTTCCCGGGGTCGTACGCCCGCTTGACCCGCTGCAGGCGCGGGTAGTTGGCGCCGTAGTAGAGCGTCGACCAGGGCACCCCCGAGGTGTTCCGGGCCGGGTCGGCCAGGTCGCTGTCGGGGTAGCCGATGTAGGCGCCGTCGGTGTGCGCGTCGGGGACCGGGACCCCGCCGGTCCCGGCGTGGACCTCGCGGTAGAACTCCCGGATCCAGGAGATGCAGGCCTCGTCCTGGTCCTCGGACAGCCAGATGCCGCCGCCGTAGAGGACCTTCAGGATCGAGTCCCGCTGGACGGCGGCGGTGGCGTCGGGGGCGACGGTGTTGACCTTCCCGCCGAAGCCGGCCACCACCAGGCAGGACATCGGGTTGATGTGCGCCGGATCGCTCAGGTAGCGCCAGATCACCGCGAGTTGGTGGTCGGTGAAGCCCTTCCGCAGGTAGGCGGACTTGTCCTTGTAGCGCCCCTTCGGGTCGTTCGGGAAGCTGTACGAGGGCAGCCAGGAGCTCAGCCACGGGACGACCTCGGTGAGGTGCACCGAGGGCTCCACCCCGACCCCCGCGCAGACGGCGTCGAAGTGCTCGGCCAGCACCTTCTCGGCGTCCGGACCGTCGTGGTCGATCACCACGACCATCCCGAACGCCCCGGAGTTGCGGTGGGTGACGATCAGGTTGCTCCACAGGCCGGCCGCCGGGGAGTCGGCGGCGTCGTTCTCCTCGTACCAGGTGCAGTAGTTGCGCAGCAGGGTGGTGAGGGCCTGCTCGGTCATCCCCTCCCAGGGCCACATCACCGTCCGCTTCCACACCCGGGCCGGGGCCCGGGGCAGCAGTCGGGCCGGGTCCGCCGAGTCGGCGCCCGGGGTGCGCAGCCAGTACCTGGTCACCACGCCGAAGTTGCCGCCGCCACCGCCGGTGTGGGCCCACCAGAGGTCGTGGTGCGGGTCCTCGGGGTCGGCGGTGGCGACCACCGCGCGGGCCCGGCCGGACTCGTCCACGACCACCACCTCGACGGCGTGGAGGTGGTCGACGACCAGGCCGTCGCGGCGCGAGAGGTGGCCGTAGCCGCCGGCCGGGAAGTGGCCGCCGACGCCGACCTCCAGGCAGGTGCCGGCCGGGATCGTCACGCCCCAGCGCTTGAAGAGCGTCCGGTAGACGTCCCCGAGCAGGGCGCCGGAGCCGACCTCGATCGCGCGCCGGGCGGGGTCGTAGGAGATGCGGTTCAGTTGGGAGACGTCCAGCAGCACCTGGACGTCGGGCGAGGCGGTGAAGTCCTCGAAGCAGTGGCCGCCGCTGCGGACGGCGATCCGTCGGCCGGCCGCCACCGCCTCGTCGACGGCCGCCACCACCTCCGCGGTGCCGGTCACCACGTGCACCCGGTCGGGTCGTCCGACGAAGCGGTGGTTGTAGCCCTGGACGAGGTTCTCGTACCGCGGGTCCCCGGGCCTGATCACCACCGGCCCGGTCGGATCGACGGTCGTGTCGGTCATGCGCGTTCGTCCTTCCACGTGCCCGGCCGCCCGGGGCGTGTCGGACACGCCCCGGGGCGCCGGCTGTCGGGTCCCGGGGTCCTGCGCGCGGCCGGGGGAGCCGCACCCGTCACGTCGTCGGGACGGGCGCGGGGCCCCCGGGCCCTGGCGCCCGGTCAGCCGGCCGCCGGGGTCGGGCCGGCGGAGGCGGCGAACAGCTCGGGGGCCACGTCCTCGGCCATCGCCTTGGCGGACTGCCAGGCGACCTCCGGCGTGGTGCCGACCCCGCCGCTGAGCAGCACGAACCGGCGGAAGCCGGCCGAGACCAGGGCGTCCAGCTTGGCCCGGACCGTCTCGACCGAGCCGACCAGGGCGAACGGGTTGCGGAGGTAGGACTCCGCGGGGGCCTCGAACACCCCCTGCACGCCGGTGTCGCCCTCCTTCGCCAGCGAGGACAGGGCGCTGTCGGCGGGCGAGGCGCCGGCCATCCGGCCCAGCACGCCGCCGGCGGCCTCGACGTGCGAGACGAAGCCGTCGCGGACCAGCTCGGCGGCCTCGCGGTCGGTGTCGGCGATCACGGTGAAGCAGCTCGCCGCGGTGTTCGCCATGGACAGCTCGTGCCCGTGC
Source organism: Kitasatospora sp. NPDC004799 (assembly GCF_040609095.1). Lineage (NCBI taxonomy): Bacteria > Bacillati > Actinomycetota > Actinomycetes > Kitasatosporales > Streptomycetaceae > Kitasatospora > Kitasatospora sp. NPDC004799. Next base: position 20,385 of record NZ_JBEXJK010000081.1, on the reverse strand, counting down.
TCCTTGCCGACCTCCAGGTAGCGGTGCAGGCGCGCGACCATCTCGTCCACGCTGATCTTGGACATGCCGCCGGCGGACGGGTCGAGGTTCAGCCCGGTGAACACGTTCCAGCCGCGGCGGGCCGCCATGGCGAGGGACTCGTCCGTCTCCGCCGCCACCCAGAGCGGCACGCTCGGCTGCACCGGCCGGGGCCACACGGTGAGCTTCGCGACCTCGGTGTCCTGGAGGAATGCGGTGTACGTGGGGGTCAGGTCGTCCTTCGCCACCGGGTGGTCGATCCGGTTGACGGCGCCGTCGATGAGGTCGGCGCTGTGCTCGAAGGCGGCCCGGTCCCCGCGCCGGCCGAGGCCGATCTCCAGCCGCCCGCCGGAGAGCACGTCGATCATGTTGAACTGCTCGGCGAGGTGCAGCGGGTGGTGCAGCAGGGCGAGGTTCACACCGGTGACCAGGCGGGCCCGGGTGGTCCGGGCGGCGAGCGCGGCCAGCAGGATGTTGGGGTGCGGGGAGAGCGACGACGGGCCGAAGTGCTCCGGGACGCTGAGACCGGCGTAGCCGAGGCGCTCGGCCTCGACGCAGTGGTCGAGGTAGCGCTCGTAGAGGCGGGCGCCGAGGACCGGATCCCACTCCTCCGGCGCGCGCGATCCGGTGGGCGCGTAGGTGAGGTTGTCCCAGTAGACGAACTTGACGCTGTTCGGGTCCTCGGAGAGTGTGCTCATGCCGGGTGTTCCCCTCTGTTCGCAAGGCTCGCAGTGGATGTGAATCAATCTAGCCAGGCGGCCGGGGGCCGCCATCTTCCAGATTGCGCGCGGGTCCGGGCCGGGGCTCGGACGGCGTTCGGGGCCCCGAGCGACCGGGCTCAGACGGCGCCCGGGGCCCTCAGGGACCGCGCCAGCGCGGCGGCGTCGGCGCGCACCTGGCCGCCCAGGCGCGGGCGTTGACCGGTGTCGGAGTACTGCCGGGGCCGGCTGCCGCTGGTGCGGCGCAGCACGGTCATGCTGTTCTGCCGCAGCTTGCGGCTCTCCAGCAGGTTCAGCACCTCGAACTCGCCGGGGGACAGCCGCTGGGTGTCGGCGATGTACTCCAGGATCGCCTCGCCCTCGGGGTAGGTCATCAGGTAGTGCATGACCACGATCCCGCCGTCCGGGTCGATCAACTCCCAGAAGTTCTCGAAGAAGTAGAGGCAGTCCCAGGCGTCCACCCAGGCGAAGTCGATCGGCCGGAACTCCTCGGGGAGGCGTCCGACGGCCCCGCGCATGTCGGAGTTGACGACGGTGACCCGCTCGGCGAGGCCGAGTTCGGCCAGCACTTCGGTCACCAGCGGGGCCGAGGAGCCGTCGTCCGAGAGGTCGTCGATCGCCACGAACCGCGGCCGGTACGGCTCCTGGTAGCCGGCCGGCAGCAGCAGCGCGGGCTCGGCGTCGATCCAGGCCTCGTCCAGCTCGCGGCCGTCCGCGAGGTACGGCGCGGTCTTGCGGACCAGCGCGGCGGCCTCGGCCGCGGCCAGCTCCTCGGCCTCGGCCAGGGCCTTCGCCAGGAACGGGGTGGTGTAGCCCATTCCGACCTCCAGCACCCGGCGGGGCCGGACCAGGTGGAGCAGCTGGGAGAGCAGCGGCGCCACCACCTCCGTGCCCATGCCCGGCACCCGCAGCCGCTCCACCGCGGCCCGGAACCGCTCGGCGGGGATCGCGTCACGCGTCATCGTCGGTGCCCCTGCCCTGCTGGTGCTCGATGGCCTGGTAGAGCGCCTTGATGTTGCCGCTGCCGAAGGAGCGGGCGCCCATCCGCTCGATGACCTCCAGGAAGAGGGTGTTGCGGGGGTGCACGGACCGGGCGAAGATCTGGAACAGCTGCCCGTCGTGGTCCTGGTCGATCAGGAGGTTCAGGCGCTCCAGTTCCGCCACCGAGTGCCGCAGCGGGGTGAGCCGGTCCGGCAGCAGCCGGTAGTACGCCTGCGGGGTGCTCAGGAACTCCACGCCCCGGGCGGCGATCGCGTCGACCGAGCGCACGATGTCGTCCGTGGTGAAGGCGATGTGCTGCACGCCCGGGCCGCCGTGGTCCTTGAGGAACTCGTCCAGGTGGCCGGAGACCTGGGACTGGTCCGGCTCGATCAGGGTGAAGGTGACGGCGCCGTTCTGCACCACCTTGGTGATCATCACCTGGCCGTTGACCTCGATCCGCTCGGTGAAGATCAGGTCGAAGTCGAGCACCTCCCGGTAGAACGCGACGGTCGCGTCGATCTGCCCGGGCTCCACGCAGACCGCGAAGTGGTCGACCTCCCGCAGGCCGAGGTCCGGGGCGGCCGGGTCGGTGGCGGCCGGCGCCAGCCCGGGCAGCGGCCGCCCGTCGGACCGGGCCGGGCGCTCGACGAAGGTGTGGGCGATGTCGCCGACGCCCATGACGGTCGCGGTGACCAGCTCGCCGTGCTCGACCGGCCCGGCGACCGGCCGGGCGCCGCGGCGGACGGCCGTCGCGAAGGCGGCCCGGGCGTCCGGGACGCGCAGCGCGATGTCGGCCACGCCGTCGCCGTGCTTCTCCACGTACGCCGCGCCCGGGTGGTCGCCCTGCAGCGGCTGGCTGAGCAGCACCCGGATGCCGTTGCGGCCGAGCGCCACCGAGCGGAGGTCCGGCGCCTGCGGGGCCGAACGCGCGTACACTTCCAGGCCGTACCCGCGGACCAGCCACTCGGTGGTGACCGCCAGGTCGGCGACGTAGCAGGTGATGTGGTCGACGAGCATGCCGCCGAAGGTCTGCTGACCCGCGTCGAGGCTCATGTCGGACTCCTCGTCAGTCGTCGGGCTGCCCAGGGTGGCGCCCGGTGAGGCTGTTCGGCCTCAGATCGATCCAGTGCTCGTTCACGTGGGCGAGGGCGGCGGCCCGGCCGGACGGCCCGTGCACGGGCGTCCAGCCCGCCGGCACCGCGACGGCGGCCGGCCAGAGCGAGTACTGGCCCTCCGCGTTGACCAGGACCGTGAACTCGCCGTCCTCGGCGTCGAAGGGGCTGGTCATCCCCGCTCTCCCTCCGGCCGGTCCAGCAGGCTCTCCAGGGCGGCCACCGAGGGGACGTCGAAGAACTCGGTGACGGTGAGCCGGACGTTCAGCGCCGCCCGGATCCGGCTGACCAGCCGCATCGCGTCCAGGGACTGGCCGCCCAGCTCGAAGAAGCTGTCGTCGACGCCGAGTTCGGGGACCTCCAGCACCTCGGCGAACAGCGCGCACAGCTGCCGCTGCCGCTCGGTCGCCGGCGCCCGGCGGGTCGACTCGGCCACCGGCTCGGGCAGCGCCCGCCGGTCCAGCTTGCCGTTCGGGGTCAGCGGGAGGGCCGGCACGCCCACGAAGGCCGTCGGCACCATGTACGCCGGCAGCTGCTCCACCGCGTGCGCCCGCAGCGCACCCGCCTCGACCCCGTCCGACTCCGGGACGTAGTACGCCACCAGGCGCTTCTCCCCGGCCCCCGACTCCCGCGCCACGACGGCGACATGGGCCAGCCCGGGGTAGCGCGCCAGCGCCGCCTCCACCTCGGCGGGCTCCACCCGGAAGCCCATCACCTTGAGCTGGTCGTTGGCCCGGCCGAGGTACTCCAGCAGGCCGTCGCGGTCGACCCGGACCAGGTCCCCGGTGCGGTACATCCGCTCGCCCGGCGCCCCGAAGGGGTTGGCCACGAAGCGCTCGGCCGTCAGGTCGGGCCGGTTGAAGTAGCCGCGGGCCAGGCCGCGTCCGGCGATGTGCAGCTCGCCCACCCCGCCGGCCGGCACCGGCCGCAGCTCCGCGTCCAGGACGTGCAGCCGGACGTCGTCCATCGGCCGGCCGACGCCCACCGGGCCCGCCGCCCGGTAGGGGGCGGTCATCGGCGCGCTGGTGCTGAACAGCGTCGCCTCGGTCGCGCCGTACATCGCCCGCACCACCAGGCCGGGGTTGTGCTCCAGCACCCGCTGGACGGCCGAGGGGGCGATGACGTCGCCGCCGGTGAGCACCTCGCGCACCCCGGCGAGGCAGCCCGGGTCCTCCTCGGCCAGCACCCGGAACAGGCCCGCGGTGAGGTGGATGCCGGTGATCGACTCCTCGGCGATCAGCCGGCGCAGGGCGTGCACGTCGAGGTCGCCCGGCGGCGCCACCACGATCCGCCCGCCGTGCAGCAGCGGCACCCAGAACTCGTAGGTGGAGACGTTGAAGGCGTACGGCGCCACCATCAGCACCCGCTCGTGCCGGCCGTCCGCCCAGATCGAGTCCAGGGCCAGGCCGAGCGCGTCCCGGTGGGCGATCGCGACGCCCTTCGGCACCCCGGTGGAGCCCGAGGTGTGGATCACGTAGGCGAGCGCGGCCGGGTCGACCGGGACGGCCGGGTCCGTCGCCGGGTAGTCGGCGAGGCCCTTCTCGCCGTCCACCACGACCACCTCGGCGCCCTGCGGCAGGCCCTGGCGGCGCATCGCCTCGTCGGTCAGCAGCACCGGCGCCGCGCAGTGCTCCACGATCCACTGCTTGCGCGGCAGCGGGTAGGCGGCGTGCAGCGGGAGGTAGCAGCCGCCCGCCTTGAGCGCGGCCAGGACCGCCACCACCAGGTCCGCCGACCGTTCCATCAGCACCGCGACCGGCGACTCGGGCCGTACGCCGAGTTCCACCAGCCGGTGTGCCAGCCGGTTCGCCCGCTCGTCCAACTCGCGGTAGCTGAGCCGGACTTCGCCGGACGACACGGCGACCGCGTCCGGTGTCCTGAGCGCCTGTTCCGTGAAATGCCCCTGAAGGGAAGGGGAAGCCACCATGCCCTCCGATCCTCGTCGATTGGTTGTCGGTGTCCGGCGCGGTGCCCGCGCGGGGTCCTGCTCGGTGCCCGGTGCGGTGGTCAGCTGTCGAGCAGCCCGTGGACGGAGTCGCTCAGGTCGGCGAAGGAGGACAGGTCGGGCACCGTCCACCCGTTCAGGTCGTACTCCGCCAGGCACTCGTCGACCAGGCCCTTGTAGGAGTCCAGCTGGCCGTTGGCGAGCTGGGCGAAGAGCAGCTCGATCCGGGTGTTCTCGTGGCTCCCGGCGTAGTTGCGCTCGTAGAGCTCGTGCCGACCGCCGAACTCGCTGCCGACGGCGTCCCAGAGCAGCTTCATCACCTTGACCCGCTCGACCGCGTCCACGCCGCCGGAGCCGCGCAGGAACCGGTCCAGGTAGGGCCGGATGCCCGGGTTGTCGAAGTCCTTGGCGCTGGAGTTCACGTAGATCAGCCCGCTGGCCACGTCCTGGAGCACGATCTCCCGGATCCGCGGGTAGCCGGTCTGCATGAACCAGCGGTAGGCCAGGCCGTACTGGGAGTTGGGCAGCACCGCGCCGTTGTGCCAGGCGACCGGGTTGCGGGCAGCCGCGTCCGACAGCCCCCAGAACAGGTTGCGCCAGGCCAGCACCTCGCCGAGCCGGCTCTGCACCCCGCGGAAGTCGCCGGTGCCGGTGATGTCCAGCGCCTTGGCCAGCAGCCCGGCGATGAACTCCAGCTTCACCGCGAGCCGGGTGCAGCCGTGGAAGGTGAACCGCTCGATGAAGCCCGACTGCCCGGTGAACATCCGGATCTTCTCCGGCTGCCCGTAGACGAAGACGTTCTCCCACGGGATGAGCACCTTGTCGAGCACCAGGATGGTGTCGTTCTCGTCCAGCCGGGAGGAGAGCGGGTGGTCGAACGGGCTGCCCATCGCCGCCGCCGTCGCGGTGTAGGACGGGCGGCAGATCAGCTTCATCCCGGGCGCGTCCATCGGCACCGTGGCCACCAGCGCGAAGGTGCGGTCCTTGATCGGCAGGCCGTAGTGCGCGACGAAGTTGTAGTGCGTCAGCGCGGAGCCGGTGGCGACCACCTTCGCGCCGGAGACCACCAGGCCGGCGTCGGTCTCCCGCTCGGCGTGGATGAAGACGTCCTTCACCTGGTCCGGCGGCAGGGAGCGGTCCACCGGCGGGTGGACGATCGCGTGGTTCCAGTACAGCACCTTCTCCTGCGACTCCGCGTACCAGCGCCGGGCGTTGTCCGCGAACGGCTCGTAGAAGTCCGCGTTCGCGCCCAGGGTGCCGAGGAAGGACGCCTTGTAGTCGGGGCTGCGGCCCATCCAGCCGTAGCTCATCCGCGCCCAGGCGGCGATCGCCTGCTGGTCGCCGACCAGGTCCTCGGCGCTGCGCGGGGTGGTGAAGAACCGGTGGGTGTAGCCCTCGCCGCCGCTGTCCACCGGCGCGGTCAGCACGTCCCGGTACCGGGGGTCGTGCAGGGCGTCGTAGAGCCGTGCGGTCATCCGGACCGGATTGTGGAACGCCGGGTGGGCGGTGACGTCCTTGACCCGGTCGCCGTAGAGGTAGATCTCCCGGTCGTCGCGCAGGCTCTCGATGTACTCCGCCCCGGTCAGCGGGCGGGTCCCGCGCGCACTCCCGGCTGCGTTTTCCCGGGCTTCGGCCATCAGACGCCTCTCCTTGCTGCCAGTTCACCGGACGGATCGAGACTGACAGCCCGGCGGCGGCGGCCGCTTCTCCCGACTTGCGCGCTTGCCCCGGCCCGGGCGCCGCGCGCCCGCCGCGGCCCGCGCGGCCGGGCCGCCCGGACTCAGCACGAGCGGAGATGCCCCGGCTGCGCCGCCCCCGGAGCATGAGCATCTGGATCTGCCCGGCCTGTGCAGGAAGGACTCCGGAATGAGCAAGCGAACCGACCTCGACATCGTGGTGCCGCTCTACCCGTTCATGCCGTACTTTCTGGACCGGACCAGGGAGTTGGCGGAGAAGTTCACGGCCAACCACCCCGAGTACCGGATCCGGGTCACCGGCGCGGACTGGCTGTCCGTCCCGCAGGCGGTGCACGACGCCGTGCAGAAGGGCGAGCCGCCGACCGTCGCGCAGTACTTCTACACCTCGACCCGGGACGCCCTGGACGCCCGGCGGCCCGACGGGTCACCGCTGTTCACGTCGGTCGAGCGGGCGATCGCGGGCCGGACCGAGATCCTCGGCGAGCCGGTCGTGCTCGGCGACGTCGCGCCCGCCGCCCGGCACTACTACACCCACGACGGCGCGGTGGCGGCCATGCCGCCGCTCACCTCCACCACGCTGCTCTACGCCAACACCACCCTGCTGGAGCGGGCCGGGATCACCGAGGTGCCGCAGACCTGGGCCGGGATCGAGGCCGCCTGCCGGGCCGTCGCCGCGCTCCCGGACGGGCCGGCCCACGCGATCACCTGGCCCAACCACGGCTGGTGGTTCCAGCAGTCGGTGGCCCAGCAGGGCGCGCTGCTGGCCGACCACGACAACGGCCGCTCCGGCCGCGCCGAGCGGCTGTACCTCGACTCGGACGCGATGCTGGCCTACGTCGAGTGGTGGCGCGGGCTGCACCGGGCGGGCCTGTACCGCTACCACCCGAGCCGGGTGAACAGCGAGGTCGACTGGGACGGCAACTTCCGCGCCTTCGCCGACCAGGAGGTGGCCCTCGTCCTCACCACCTCGGTCGAGGCGGCCCGGATGGCCCAGGCCGGCCGGGACGGCGGCTTCGTCGTGCGGGCCTGCCGGATGCCGTACAACGACCGGGTGCCGTACGCGGGCAACGTGATCGGCGGGGACGCGCTCTGGCTGGCGGCCGGCCTGGACGAGGTGACCCAGGACGGCGCCCTGGCCTTCATGCAGTACCTCAACACGCCGCGGACCGCTGCCGAGCGGCACCGGGAGACCGGGTTCATCCCGGTCACCGGCGGGGCGATCGACCTGCTGGAGCAGGAGGGCTGGTTCCGGCGCAACCCGCACTTCCGCACGGCGCTGGACCAGCTCGCCGCCAACTCCGGCACGCCGGCCGCCCGGGGCGCGCTGCTCGGCGAGTTCGCCGGGATCCAGGACGTGCTGACCACCGCCATGCACGACGTCCTGGTCACCGACGTCGACCCGCGGGTGCGCTTCGCCCGGGCCAACGCGGAGGCCCAGCGGCTGCTGGACCACTACAACGACGCCTGCCGGGGACTGCGGCCCCGCGGGCCGATCCGGGTCGGCTGAGCCGAGCCCGACGGCCCCCGCCCCGGCGGGGGCCGTCGGCCGTTCCCGACCTCTCCGGCCAGGAACGCCCAGGACTTCTCAGGACTTCTCAGGACCTCTCAGGACCTCTGGGGCCCGAGGTCCAGGGGCGCGTCCGGCGCGCCGACCAGCTCCCGCAGCACCTCGCGGAAGCGGTCCACCTGCTCCGCCACCGAACTCTCGTCGTAGAGGTTGCTGTTGTACTGGATCCCGGCCACCACGTCGCCGGCCGGGTCGAGGTTGAGCGTCCACAGCGCGCCGTTGGGGACGTCCGAGCCCACCGGCTGCGAGGTGAGCCGGCGGCGCACCTCGGTGTACTCCAGGTCCCCGATCAGCTCCCCGTCCAGCAGGAACGGGAACGGGAAGACCTGGAAGACGCAGGCCGCCCGCTCGTCCTCCAGCGTCGGCAGCATCAACTCCGGTGCCTGGGCGAGGATCTGGCCGAACGGGATGTCGTGGGCGTACGCCTCCAGGCTCGTGGTGCGGATCCGGGAGACCACCTCGGCGAAGTCGCGGGAGCCGGCCAGCTCGGTGCAGAGCGGCAGGAAGTTGAAGAACGGCCCGACCGTGTGGTGGAAGCGGTCCTCGCCGCGGCCCGGCGAGAAGGTCGGCACCACGACCCGGGTGGTGCCGGTGGTCCGCGCGACCATGACCGCGAACGCGCCCAGCAGCACCATGAAGGGCGTGCTGCGCAGCGCCCGGCCGATCTCCACCGCCCGCGTGGTCAACTCGGCGTCGACGGTGAAGCGGTGGACGGCGGTGGCCTCCGGCAGGCCGGACGACTTCGGCCGGTCGGTGGGCACCGAGAGGATCCGGGCGCCGGCCAGGTTCTCCCGCCAGAACGCGCGCGAGTCCTCCAGCGCCGGGTCGGCCGCGTACTCCCGCTGCCAGGCGGAGAACTCGCGGTACGGCAGGGCGGTGGGCAGCTCCGGCTGGCGGTGCCCGCGGCGCTCGGCGTAGCGGACGGCGAGGTCGCGGATGATCAGCCGGACCGACCAGCCGTCCGCCGCGGTGTGGTGCACGACCAGCGCCAGGACCGCGTCCTCCTCGTCGAAGCGGAGCAGGGTGGCCTTCAGCAGCGGGAGTTCGCGGGCGCTGATGGTGCCCGACTCGACCTCGGTGATCAGGTCCTCGACCGCCCGCTCGCGGGCCGCCGGATCCGCTCCGGGCAGCTCCCGCAGCTCCAGCCGGACCGGCGTGGGCGGGTGGATCTCCTGGTACCGCTCGCCCTCGCCGCGGACGATGGCGGTGCGCAGGGCCTCGTGCCGGACCACCACGTCGTCCAGGGCCAGCTGCAGCGTCGCGGCGTCGACCTTCCCGCGCAGCCGCCAGCCGTGCACGATGTGGAAGCGCGGGCCGAACGGCCCCTCGGTGTCGCCGCGGTCGAAGCCGCAGAGGAATTCCTGGTTGAAGGAGAGCGGCGTCCTGTCCACCGGTGCGTCCGACTGCGGCTTTCCATCGGGGATCATGGGGAATTCCTCTCGCTGGGTCCGGGGCGAATTCGCCCCGGAACCGTAGCAACCGGCCCGCCGCCGCGGTTCTTCGATCGTGCTGGCAATCAGGGAGATGCGGCCCGGCCGGGCCGGGGGCGACGCTGGCCCGGAAAGTCCGCCCCGCCCCGGGGGAACGCCAACCGTAGAGGAGCCGCGCCGCAATGACGGTCGCCACGAATGCCGCAGGGTCCGGCGCGCCGCAGCCGCCCGAGCCCGGCCTGACCCCGCAGGAGATCATCGCCAGGGCCGAGGCGATCGCGCCGCTCCTGGTGCCCCGGCAGGCCGAGACCGAACAGCGCACCCATTACGCCCAGGACACCCACGAGGCGTTCGCCGAGGCGGGTTTCTACCGCATTCTCGTGCCCAAGCGGTACGGCGGCTACGAATTCGGCATCGACACCTTCCTGCGGGTGGCGATGACGCTGGCCCGCGGCTGCCCGTCGACCGGCTGGATGTACTGCCTCGGCGCCACCCACGCCCTCCCCGCGGCCTCGCTGTTCGGCGAGCGGGCGCAGGCCGAGATCTTCGCCGGCGGCGACTTCATCTGCCCGGCCACCATCGTCCCGAACGGCTCGGCCGAGCGGGCCGAGGGCGGCGGCTGGCGGATCGACGGCACCTGGAACTACTGCTCGGGCTCGCCGTACGCCACGCACTTCATGGGGCACGTCCCGGTGTCGGTCGAGGACGGCGAGCCGCCGGCGCCGATGCTCTTCGTGGCGCCGCGCAGCCAGTTCCGCCGGCTCGACGACTGGGGCGGCCAGCTGGGCCTCAAGGGCAGCGGCTCGCACAGCATCGTGATCGAGGACGGCCGGGTGCCCGACCACCTGGCGCTGCCGCGGACCCACATGAGCGAGGTCGACGTCGAGGGCGGCACGCCCGGCTACCGGCTGCACGGCAACCCGGAGTACGGCGGCGGCTCGCTCAGCTTCATGGTGCTGGAGGTGGCCTCGCTCGCGGTGGGCATGGCCCAGGGCGCGCTGGACGCCTACGAGGAGCTGATGCGCTCCCGCACCACGCTGTTCCCGCCGGTGGTCACCCGGGCCGAGGACCCGGACTACCAGTTCTGGTACGGCGAGGCGGCCGGCATGATCGCCACCGCCGAGGCGGCCGTGCTGCAGGCGGTCGCCCAGTGGCAGGAGCTGTGCGCCCGGGGGCCGGGCGCCTTCACCCGGGAGCACGACCTGCGGCTCGCCACCATCTGCCGCGAGGTTATCCGGCTCTGCTGGCACGCCGTGGAGGGGCAGCTGTTCCCGACGGCGGGGTCGAGCGCGGTGCGGCAGGGCGAGCGGATCGAGCGGGTCTGGCGCGACCTGTCCACCCTGCACAGCCACTCCGGGATCGGGGTCTTCCTGTCCGCGGTGACCACCCGGGAGCTGGCCCGCGCCCGGTTCGGTGTCAAGTAGTCCTTCTACCTCTGGAGTTCCCACCATGACCGAGACCGAGCAGGCCGTCGCGCTGCCCGGGGACCCCGACTACGCCGCCGCCACCGCCGTGTTCAACCTGGCCGCCCCGGTCCGGCCGGCGGCGGCGGTGACGGTCCGCACCGTCGCGGAGGTCCGGGCGTCGCTGGAGCACGCCCGGCGCGCCGGGCGGTGGGTCCGGGTGCACACCACCGGGCACGCCTCCTCCTCGGCCCGCCCGATGGACGACGCCCTGCTGATCCGCACCGAGCCGGCCGGCCCGGTGGAGATCGACCCGGCGGCCCGCACCGCCCGCGTCCCGGCGGGCACCCGCTGGGGCGCGGTGGTCGAGGCCGCCGCCGCGCACGGGCTGGCCGCGCCGCACGGCACCTCGCCCACCGTCGGCGTGGTCGGCTTCCTGCTGCGCGGCGGGATCAGCTTCTACGGCCGGCGGGCCGGGCTCGCCGTGAACAGCGTCCGGGCGGTCGAACTCGTCACCCCGGACGGCGAGTTCCGCCGCGTCTCGGCGGGTGCCGACCCGGAGCTGTTCTGGGCGCTGCGCGGGGGCGGCGGCGGCCTCGGCGTCGTCACCGCGATCGAGCTGGAGCTCTTCCCGGCGGCCCGGGTGGTCACTGGCGCGGCCTTCTGGCCCGCCGCGCACGGCCCCGAGCTGCTCGCCCGCTGGCTGGACTGGAGCCGGGACGCGCCCGAGGAGGTCACCACCGCGTTCCGGGTGATGAACCTGCCGGCCGTGCCGGAGATCCCGGCGGTGCTGACCGGCGGTCCGGTGGTCTGCCTGGCCGGCGTGGTGCTCAGCCCGACCGAGGACGGCGTGGCGACCGCCGAGGGCCGGGCCGCCGACCTGCTCGGCCGGTTCCGCGCGGTCGCCGAGCCGGTCCTGGACACCTGGTGCACCACCACCCCGCCGGCCGTGGTCCGCACCCACATGGACCCGACCGACCCGGTGCCGGTGCTCGGGGACCACCTGCTCCTCTCCGACCTGGGCAAGGACGGCGCCGAGACCTTCCTCCGGGTGCTCGGCGAGGGCTCGGGCTCGCCGCTGGTCAACGCCGAGCTCCGGCAGCTCGGCGGGGCGCTCGCGGTGCCCGGTCCGGACGGCGGGGCGCTGAGCCACCTCGAGGCGGCCCACGCCTTCACGGCCGGCGGCCTGGCGGTGGACCGGGCCTCGGCGGCGGCGGTCCGGGCGCACTGCGCCGAGGTCCGCTCCGCGCTGGCGCCCTGGGACACCGGCCGGACCGCGCCGACCCTGGTCGAGCGGCTGGAGCAGCCGCAGCGGCACCTGTCCGCGGCCGCCGTCGAGCGGCTGGACCGGGTGCGCCGCCGGGTGGACCCGGCCGGCCGGATGCGCCACGACGTGCCGCCGGGGGCCTCGAACCGCTACTGACCCCGCCCCGCCCGCCGGTCGCGGCCCGCGGCCCGCGGCCCGCAGCCCGCAGCCCGCCGCCTGCCGGCGGCCCCGCACGCACCCCCGCCGAAGCGCCCTCCGCGTACCTCCGGAGGGCGCTTCGGCGTGTTTCCGGCCGCCGGAACGGAATGGCCGACGAACGGCGCCCGGGCCCCTTGCCGGCTCCGGTTGTCGGCGGACCGCGGTATTCATCCGCTCGGAAAATTCCTGGCAAAAGCCGGGGCGGGCCGGTGAGCAATGTGAGAGATGCCGCTGCGGCCGCCCGGAGTTCATGCTCGTGCAGTAGACCTGCGCGTGAAGTGGGATTCACCGGCGCATTTCGGGAACGCGGATCCAGGACCCCGGGACTTTTCGGCCCGCAGGAGTCGACCGCGACTGCACACTCGATGCGAAAGCAGGGTCGCACACGATCTGCCGAGAGGGGAATTTCGGTGACATTCCGGGAACGATTCCGCAGACTGGTACCGGGCCTGGTGGTGATCATGGTGGCCGCCTCGCTGTTCTTCGCGGCCCGGAGCTCGGTCGCGGTGGCCGGCGCGGAGGACGTCGCGAAGAAGTACGGCTTCAAGGAGATGCCCATCGCGATGCCGCCCGGCTACGACCAGCGGCCGATGAAGACCGTCCGGAACGTGAACCCGGCCTACCAGAAGATCCGTTCGTGGATCTCCTCGGTCGGGGCCAGCATCGCGATCAACGACCTCACCGGGCACGGTGTGGCGAACAGCATGTGCATCGTCGACACCAGGACCGACAGCGTGGTCGTGACGTACACGCCGACCGCCCGGGAAGCCGACCGGTTCACGCCCTTCGTGCTGGACGGCAAGCCGCTGCCGATGGACGACGCCATGGCGCCCACCGGCTGCAACCCCGGCGACTTCAACGGCGACGGCCGGATGGACCTCCTGGTCACGTACTGGGGCCGTACCCCGATCCTGTTCATGGCCAGGTCGGACGCCACGACCCCGTCGGCGAGCGCCTACGTGCCGCGCGAGCTGGTGGCCGCCGAGTCGCTGGACGGCAAGTACCACGGCCCGCGCTGGAACACCGACGCGGACTACGTCGCCGACCTCGACGGCAGCGGGCACCCGTCGATCGTGATCGGCAACTACTTCCCCGACTCCGACGTGCTCGACCCGAACGGTCTGAAGAACGTCGTGATGAACGACTCGCTGTCCAGCGCCAAGAACGCCGGCGGCGACCACGTGCTGCGCTGGCAGGCGAGCACCTCGGGCCCGGAGCCCACGGTGTCGTACGTGGAGGAGAAGGGCGCCATCCCGTTCGACGCGTCGACCGGCTGGACGCTGGCGATCTCCGGCGCCGACCTGACCGGTGACGGACTGCCCGAGCTGTACATCGCCAACGACTTCGGCCACGGGCACCTGCTGTACAACCGGTCCACGCCCGGGCACATCGAGCTGACCGAGGCCAAGGGCGAGCGCACCCCGACCACGCCCAAGTCCTTCGTGCTCGGCAACGGCTCCTTCAAGGGCATGGGCGTCGACTTCGGCGACCTCGGCCGCAACGGCGACTTCGACATGATGGTCAGCAACATCACCGTCGCCTGGGGCCTGGAGGAGAGCAACTTCGTCTGGATCAACAAGGCGAAGGACCAGGCCGACATGCGCAGCAAGCTCGCCGCCGGCATCGCGCCGTTCGAGCAGCAGGCCGAGGAGCACGGGATGGCGTGGACCGGCTGGGGCTGGGACGCCAAGATGGGCGACTTCCTCAACAGCGGCGACCTCAACGTCCTGCAGGCCACCGGCTTCGTGAAGGGCAAGATCAACCGCTGGCCGTGGCTGCAGGAGATGGCCATGACCAACGACGACCTGCTCTCCAACCCCGCGATGTGGCCCAACGTCCAGCCGGGCGACGACATCGCCGGGGACGAGGCGGTCGCCTTCTACGCCAAGACCCCCGGCGGCAAGTACGTGAACATCAGCGACGAGCTCGGCATCGCCGTGCCGACGCCGACCCGCGGCCTGGCCACCGGCGACACCACCGGCACCGGCAAGCTGGACTTCGCCGTCGCCCGCCAGTGGGGGCCGCCCGCGTTCTACGCCAACACCTCGCCGAGCCTGGGCAACCAGCTGAACCTGCGGCTCTACCGGCCGACCGCCGAGGGCGGCACGGGCCAGGGCCTGGTGAACTCCGGGTCGCCCGCGTACAACGCCACCGTCAAGGTCACCACCCCGACCGGCACCCAGGTCTCCCAGCTCGACGGCGGCGGCGGCCACGGCGGCTTCCGCAGCTTCGACGTGCGCTTCGGCCTCGGCTCCCACCAGGGCCCGGTCACCGTCGCCCTGTGCTGGCGGGACGCGAACGGCGGGCTGCACGAGAAGACCGAGCAGCTCACCCCCGGCACCCACTCCCTCATGCTGACCAGCGACGTCCAGGAGGTCCCGAACCGATGAGCGCGACCGCGCAGATCCAACCCCCCGGCGGCGCCGCCCCCGCGGCCGCGCCGGCCGCCCCCGCCGCGAAGCCGAAGGACCCGCGCTACCTCGCCCTGCGGAACTTCGCGATCTCCATCAGCGTGTTCAACATCTTCGGCTACACCCTGCTCGGCTTCGAACAGCCCTGGCTGTGGCCGTTCATCGCGGTGTTCACCGCCTACGCCTGCGAGATCTGCTTCGAGCTGATCAGCGGCTGGGCCCAGCGGCGCCCGCCGCGCTTCCTGGGCAACGGGGTGCGCGGGGTCTACGAGTTCCTGCTGCCGGCCCACATCACGGCGCTCGCGGTCAACATGCTGACCTACGGCAACAACCAGCTGCTGCCGCTGTTCTTCGGGGTGGTCATCGGCGTCGGCGGCAAGCACGCCCTGCAGGCGCCGATCGCCGGCCGGATGCGGCACTACATGAACCCGTCGAACTTCGGCATCACGATGTCGCTGATCTGCTTCGGCTCCTGGTTCAGCATCTCGCCGCCGTACCAGTTCACCGAGAACGCGAACACCTTCTTCCGCGTGATGATCCCGCTGATCATCGCCACCGCGGGCACGGTGATCAACGCCCTGCTCACCAAGCGGACCCCGCTGATCGTCGGCTGGCTCGGCGCCTTCGCCATCCAGGCGTTCATCCGGCACTGGATCTGGGACGTCGCACTGTTCTCCGCGCTCGGCGCGATGACCGGCGTCGCCTTCGTGCTGTTCACCAACTACATGATCAGCGACCCGGGCACCACGCCGATGAAGGCCAAGGCCCAGTTCATGTTCGGCTCCTCGGTCGCCATGGTCTACGGGGTGCTGATGGTGTTCAACGTCGTCTACACCCTCTTCTACGCCACCACCATCGTCTGCGCCCTGCGCGGGATCGGCTGGTGGGTCGCGCACCTGGTCCAGCGGTCCCGGCAGGCGAACGCCGCCGGGGCGGGCTCCCCGGACGGGAAGGCCGCGCAGCCGCAGCAGGTCGGGGCGGTCGCGGCCTGAGGCACCGCGGGTGACACCACGACGGCGCTGTGGCGCTGCCCGCCCGGGCAGCGCCACAGCGCCGTTTCCCGCCCGGAGCCCTACCGCTCGGCGAGCACGGCCTCGACGGGCTTCGCCGGCGGCCGGAACGGGCCCCAGGTGAACGCGGGCAGCCACGGCTCGGGCGCGGCGCTCCAGGCCAGTTCGGCGATCTGCCCGAGCGACCGCCGGCCGGTGAGGGTGCGCAGCAGGTCGTGCCGGTGCCCGCGCAGGACGGCGGCCGGCTCGCCGTCGCCGGCCACCCACGCGGCGCCCGGCGCCTCGATCCGCAGGGCCGGCAGCCCGTGCGCGCGCACCGCGTTGGCGAAGCCCCGGACCACCAGGTCCAAGGACGAGGGGTAGGAGGCGTGTTCCGGGACGACCGGCACGCCCAGCGCGCCCCGGATGTCGAGTTCGTGGGTGAACGCGTCCATCATCAGCATGGTGTGCCGCAGCTGCGGGGTCTCGGTGAGCACCCGCTCCAGCGGGCCGTCCAACCGGGCCCATTCGGCGAGCAGGCCGTCGAGGCCGTCGCCGGAGCCGTCGTGCGGGACCTCCCACAGGTTGCCGGGCGCGTCGGCGGCCACCGGCCGGCAGACCTCCAGCAGGTGGCCGACCACGTCCAGGACGGTCCACCCGGGACAGGCGGGCACCGCGACGCCGGCCGCCCCGGGGCGGCCGCCCACCAGCGCGGTGACGTACTCCCGGGACCCGCGGTAGGCGAGCAGGTCGGGCGCCCGCTCCCAGAGCGACCCGGGCGTGGCCTCGGCGTTCCGCTGATACGTGCTCATACGGGCTCTCCTTCGGTTGGACGGCCGTGACGGGGACGGACCGACGGCGCCGGACACCCGGTCGCGCGCGGGCCGGTTCCATTGTGGTGCCGGGGCCCTGCGGAGACCCCCGGGACGGCGGGCGGAGCACGTCCGAAGACGACCGGCAGCCGGGTCGGGACAGGAACGGCAACCGCGGAGATGCGGTCCCTGACGCCGCCTCAGGACCATGGGTGGACCGTCACATTCGGAACGTGAGCCCGGGAGGGATCGTGCCGACCACCTTCGGATCGCTGCGCCGGCTGGTACTGACACCGTCACTGGCCTCGGTGACCTTCGCCGGGCGCGGCTTCCCGGTGACACCCACGGAGGCCGCCGAACGCCTGGAGGCGGTGCCCCGGGCGGTGGTCTGCGGCTTCGAGTGGGGCATCGACGCCCGGAGCCTGTGGGAGGTGGAGCGCCGGCTCGAGCTGGTCGAGCCCGAGCAGCGCGGATTCGCGTACGAGGGCGCCACGATGGCCTTCACCGTCCTGGACGCGATGGGCCGCGGCCACCGCACCCGGGACCTGCTGGCCGGGCCCGGGCAGCCGCACATCTTCCTGGCGTACATCGGCATCGGCTTCGCCATGGCCCGGCTGCCCAGGGCGCTGTGGCCCAAGGTGCTGCCGGACCTCACCGGGACGCCCTACCACCCGACGATGAGCTGGCTGGCCGTCGACGGCTACGGCTTCGACCTCGCCTACTTCCACACCCGGCGCTGGGTGGACGAGCAGCGCCGGCCGAAGCCGTACCCGTGGCAGGGCGCGCCCGGGTACTTCCAGCGGGCCGTGGACCAGGGCGTCGGACGGGCGCTGTGGTTCATCCACGGCGGCTCGCCGGCCCAGGTCGCGCCCGCGGTACGGAAGTTCGCCGCGGACCGGCAGGGCGACCTGTGGAGCGGCGTGGGCCTGGCCGCGACCTTCGCCGGGGGCGGCACGGCCGAGGGACTGGCCGGTCTGGCCGACGCGGCCGGCCCGCACCGGGCGGAGCTCGCCCAGGGCTCGGTGTTCGCGTCCAAGGCGCGCGCGTACGCGGGCTTCGTCCCCGCGCACTCCGAGACCGCCTCGGCCGCCCTGACCGGCCTGTCGGTCGAGGCGGCCGCGAAGCTGGCCGACGCCTGCGCGGTGGACGACACCACCCCGGGCCCGGCCGGCGGGCCGCCCCCGTACGAACGGTGGCGGGCGAACGTGCGCGCGCACGTCGGGGACACCGGGCCCGCGCCCCGGGCGGACTGACGGCTCGCCCGCCCTCGGGCCCGGACCGGTGCGAACTCGTCCGCGGGGCGGACCGTCCGCCCCGCGGGAAACCTGAGAGGAGTAAGGCGTGTCCAGTGCATGGCGGACGCTCCGACGTCGAATTCTCACTCCGAGCACCTCGGAAACGCTTCTGGAAACGCGTGGTTTCCACCGGAAGTCGCCGGCCGCCCAGGAACTCCTGGAGACGGTCGGCGCGCGGTTCCTGGAGGGCTACGCCCACGCCGTGGAGGCCCGGAACCCGGCGGAGGCCGAATACCCGCTGGAGGACATCCCGGACCGGTTCCGCGGCTTCGCCTACGAGGGCGCCGGAATGGGCTTCGCCATGCTCGACGGGCTGCGGCTCGGCGGCCGCGGCTCGGTGGCCCGCTTCCTCACCGGCCGCGGCGCCGACCACGTCTACATGGTGTACGTCGGGATCGGCTGGGCGATGGCCCGGCTGCCGAGGTTCTGCTGGCCCGACGTCGACGCGCTCGACCCGCTGCTGCGCTGGCTGGTGCTCGACGGGTACGGCTTCCACCAGGCGTACTTCCGCACCGACCGGTACGTCCACCAGCAGTACCGGGACCCGGCCTTCCCCTGGCCGGCGCACGACACCCCGTCGTACACCGGCAACGCGATCGACCAGGGCATCGGCCGGGCCCTGTGGTTCGTCGGCGGCACCGACGCCGACCTGGTCGCGACCATGATCGAGAAGTTCCCGGAGTCCCGGCGGGCCGACCTCTACGGCGGGGCCGGGCTGGCGGCCACCTACGCCGGGGGCGTGGACGAGGCGGAGCTCTGCGCGTTCCGGGAGCGGGCCGGCGTCCACCGGGGGATGGTCGCGCAGGGCAGCGCCTTCGCGGCCGAGGCCCGGGTCAAGGCCGGACTGCTGGTGCCGCACACCGAGCTGGCCACCCGGGTCTTCTGCGGCACGACGCCCGCCGAGGCGGCCGCGGTGACCCAGGAGGTGCGGCCGAGCGGGCCGGTGCCGGGCGCGCTGCCCGCGTACGAGGTGTGGCGCCGGGCCATCGCCGACCGCTTCCCGAACGTCGGGGGGTGCTAGCCGTGGCCGCCACCCGCCGGGTGCCGCCGGGCCCGCCGCGCCGGGCCGCCCCCGTCCTGCTGCGCCGGCTGGTGGGGGACCGGCTGGAGATGATGCGCGCCGCCGCCACCGAGTACGGCGACGCGGTCCGGATCTCGATGGGCCCCAAGACGCTCTACTTCTTCAACCACCCCGACCACGCCAAGCACGTGCTCGCGGACAACGCGGCCAACTACCACAAGGGCATCGGCCTGGCCC
The DNA here is from genome assembly GCF_040609095.1 of Kitasatospora sp. NPDC004799. Taxonomy (NCBI): domain Bacteria; kingdom Bacillati; phylum Actinomycetota; class Actinomycetes; order Kitasatosporales; family Streptomycetaceae; genus Kitasatospora; species Kitasatospora sp. NPDC004799. The sequence continues at coordinate 1,283 of NZ_JBEXJK010000081.1, read as the reverse complement.
AGGCCCGGCGCGCCCTCGGCAACGGCCTGCTGACCAGCGAGGGGGAGCTCTGGCGCAAGCAGCGCCGGCAGATCCAGCCCGCCTTCCAGCACAAGCGGATCGTCCAGCAGGCCGACGCCGTCGCCGAGGAGGCGGCCAAGCTGGTCGGCCGGCTGCGGGCGCACGAGGGCGGCGGACCGGTCGACGTGGTCAAGGAGATGACCGCGCTCACCCTCGGGGTGCTCGGCCGCACCCTGCTCGACGTCGACCTCAGCGCCTTCGAGGCGGTCGGGCACGACTTCGAGGCCGTGCAGGACCAGGCGATGTTCGACATGGTCACCATGGGCATGGTGCCCGGGTGGGTGCCGCTCTCCACCCAGCTGCGCTTCCGCAAGGCCCGGCAGGACCTCCAGGGGGTGGTCGACCGGCTGGTGGCGGACCGGGTCTCGCGCGACGGCGGGGAGATCGAGGGGGAGGACGCGCTGTCCCGCCTGATCGTCGCCACCCGGCAGGAGCCCGACCGCCAGGTCGCCCGGCAGCGGATGCGCGACGAGCTGGTCACGCTGCTGCTGGCCGGCCACGAGACCACCGCGAGCACCCTCGGCTGGACCTTCTACCTGGCCGACCGCCACCCCGAGGTGATGGACCGGCTGCACGCCGAGGCCGTCGAGGTGCTCGGCGACCGGCTGCCCGAGTTCGACGACCTGCACCGCCTGCGCTACACCTCGATGGTGGTGGAGGAGGTCATGCGGCTCTACCCGCCGGTGTGGATCCTGCCGCGGCAGGCCCAGGCGGAGGACGAGGTCGGCGGGTACCACGTGCCGGCCGGCGCCGACGTCCTGATCTGCCCCTACACCCTGCACCGCCACCCCCGGTTCTGGGACGCCCCGGAGCAGTTCGATCCGGAGCGCTTCGACCGGGACCGGGCGGTGGACCGGCCGCGCTACGCCTACATCCCGTTCGGGGCGGGGCCGCGGTTCTGCATCGGCAACCACCTCGGGCTGCTGGAGGCGACCTTCACGATCGCCATGGTCGCCCGGGAGCTGCGGCTGGCCAAGGCGCCCGGGTACCGGGTGGTGCCGGAGCCGATGCTGTCGCTGCGGGTGCGCGGCGGCCTGCCGATGACGGTGCGCTCCGCCCGCTGACGAACCCCGCTCCAAGGGCCGCGCAGAGCCCCCGCTCCGGACCGCACAGAGCCCCCGCGACGTCCTTGGGTTCTAGCGGTCGTTGCAACACCCCAGTTCAAGGGGTGCGATGGACTTCGAGATCCGGGAAGACCGGCACAAGAAGGGGCAGCGTCTGAC
>NZ_JBEXJK010000080.1:0-25676 GCF_040609095.1 Kitasatospora sp. NPDC004799 | reverse complement strand
GGCACCCAGCTCGGCCAGCTCCCGCCGCAGCTCCGGCCAGCCGTCGGCGGCCGGGCCGCGCCGCCCGACCAGCAGCAGGCGGCGGGCGCCGTACCGGGTCACCAGGTGGCGCGCCACCAGGGCGCCGAGCGAACCGGTGGCGCCGGTCACCAGCACCGTGCCCTCCGGATCCAGGGCCGGCAGGTCGGTGCCGCCCGCGGCCCGGGCCAGCCGGGGCGCGTACGCCCGTCCGGCGCGCAGCGACAGCTGGGGCTCCCCGCCGTCCAGCGCGCCCGGCAGGGCGGTGAGCTGCCGCGGCCCGTCCGCCGGGTCGAGGTCCAGCAGCACCAGGCGGTCGGGGTGCTCGGACTGCGCCGAGCGCAGCAGGCCCCACAGGGCGGCGGCGGCCGGGTCGGCGACGTCCTCGCCCGGGTGCGCGACGGCGCCCCTGGTCACCAGGACCAGGCGGGTGCGGGCGAGGCGCTCGTCGGCCAGCCAGGCCTGGGCCAGCGCCAGCGCGAAGCAGGCCGCGTCGCGGGCCGCCGTCCGCAGGTCCGCGGTGGCGGGCTCGGTCGCCCAGGGGACGAGGACCGTTCCCGGGGCCTCGGCGCCGCCGTCCAGGGCTGCCAGCAGGTCCGGCAGGCCCGCGAACTCGTCGACCGGCCCGACGGCGGCGCGCAGCTCCTCCGCGAGGCCGAGCCGGTCCCGGCCGACCAGCGCCCAGCCGGACGGGCGGTCGGACGGGCTGTCGGAGGACTCGGCGGGGGCGGGGCCGGCCGGGGCGGGCAGCGCGGTCCAGTCCAGGGCGAACAGCGCGTCGGCCGCACCGTCGCCGGCCGTCAGGGCGCCGGGGGCGAGCGGGCGCAGGGCCAGCGACTCGACCGCGCCGACGGGGCGGCCGTCGGTGTCGGAGAGGGCCAGCGAGACGGCGTCCGGACCGGCGGCCGTCAGCCGCACCCGCAGGGCGTCGGCGCCCGAGGCGTGGAGCTCGACGCCGGTCCAGGCGAACGGCAGGTGGGCGCCGTCGGCCGCGACGAACCCGCCCAGGCCCACGGCCTGCACGGCCGCGTCCAGGAGGGCCGGGTGCAGCCCGAAGGAGCGCGCGTCCCCGCTGACGGCCTCGGGCAGCCCGGCCTCGGCGAACACCTCACCGCCCCGGCGCCAGGCGGCCCGCAGACCGCGGAAGGCCGGGCCGTAGCCGAAGCCGGCGGCCGCCATGTCGGCCCGGAAGCCCTCCACGTCCAGCGCCTCGGCGCCCGCCGGCGGCCAGGCACCGTCGGCGTCCGCGACCGGCGCGGACGGCAGCGCCGCCGAGACCACGCCCGAGGCGTGGCGCGTCCAGGGGCCGTCCTCGCCCGCGCTCTCGGCGCGCGAGTGGACGGTCACCGCGCGGCGGCCCTCCCCGTCCGCCGTGCCCACCCAGACCTGGACCTGCGTACCGCCGGACTCCGGCAGCACCAGCGGGGCCTCCAGCGTCAGCTCGTCCAGCCGCGAGCAGCCGGCCTGGTCGCCGGCCCGCACCGCCAGCTCGACGAAGGCCGTGCCGGGCAGGATCACGGTGCCGGCCACCGCGTGATCGGCCAGCCACGGGTGCGCGTGCGCCGACAGCCGGCCGGTGAACAGCACGCCGTCCGCGCCCGCCACCGAGACCGCCGCGCCCAGCAGCGGATGGCCGGCGGGGCTCTGGCCCAGGCCGATCGGGCTGCCCGGCGGCACGGCCGGCGGGTGGAGCCAGAAGTGCTCGCGCTGGAAGGGGTAGGTGGGCAGGTCGGTGCGGCGGGCGCCGGTGCCGGCGAACACCGCGTGCCAGTCGACGTCGGAGCCGTGGACGTGGGCGGTGGCCAGGGCCGTCAGCACGGTCTGCGCCTCGGGGCGGCCGGAGCGCAGCGCGGGGGCGAAGTCGCCCTGCTCGACGCACTCCTGGGCCATGGCCGACAGGACGCCGTCGGGGCCCAGTTCGAGGCAGGTGGTGACGCCCTGGGCCTCCAGGGTCCGCATGCCGTCCAGGAACCGGACGGCCTCGCGGACGTGGCGCACCCAGTAATCGGGCGAGCACAGCTCCTCGGCCGTCGCAACCTCGCCCGTGACGTTGGAGACGACCGGGATGCGCGGCGCCGAGAAGGTCAGGCCTGCGGCGACCCTGCGGAAGTCCGCCAGCATCCCGTCCATCTGCGGGGAGTGGAACGCGTGCGAGACGTTGAGACGCTTGGTCTTCTCGAACTGCCCGGCGATCGCCAGGACTTCGGATTCGCTGCCCGAAATCACGGTGGCGGTCGGCCCGTTGACCGCGGCGATGCTCACGCCGCCGGTCAGCAGCGGCAGGACCTCGGCCTCGGCGGCCTTGACGGCCACCATCGCACCACCGGCCGGCAGCGCCTGCATCAGCCGGCCCCGGGCCGCCACCAGCGTGACGGCGTCGTCGAGCGAGAGCACGCCCGCCACGTGCGCGGCGGCCAGCTCACCGATCGAGTGGCCGACCAGGAAGTCCGGGCGCACACCCCAGCTCTCGTACAGCCGGAACAGCGCCACCTCGACCGCGAACAGCGCGAGCTGCGTGAACTCGGTACGCGCCAGCACCTCGGCGTCCTCGCCGAACACGGCGTCCTTCAGGGGAATTTCCGTACGTTCGCAGACCGCGTCGAAGACCTGCGCGAACACCGGGTACGCCTCGTACAGCTCCCGGCCCGTCCCCGGCCGCTGACTCCCCTGGCCCGTGAACAGGAACGCCGTCCGCCCCTCGCCGCTCACTCCGGTGACCGCACCGGCGGCGGGTCGGCCGTCCGCCAACGCCCGCACTCCGGCGAGGAGTTCGTCACGGTCGCGGCCGACGACGACCGCCCGGTTCTCGTGCTGTGCCCGGCCGGTGGCCAGGGAGTACGCGACGTCGAGCGGAGCGTCCGCCCCTCCGTCCAGCCGCGTCAGCAGCCGTCCGGCCTGCTCCCGCAGCGCGCCCTCCGTCCGGCCCGAGAGCACCCACGGCAGCACGGCCGGGGCGGCCGGGGCCTCGCCGGGCTCCGCGTCCGGCGCGGGGGCCTGCTCCAGGACGACGTGGGCGTTGGTGCCGCTGAAGCCGAAGGAGGACACGCCCGCGCGGCGCGGCGCGCCGGTCTCGGGCCACGGCCGGGCCTCGGTCAGCAGCTCGACGGCGCCGGAGGCCCAGTCGATGTGCGGGGACGGCTCCTCGGCGTGCAGGGTCCGCGGGAGCACCCCGGCCCGCATGGCGAGCACCATCTTCATGACGCCGCCGACGCCGGCCGCCGCCTGGGTGTGGCCGATGTTCGACTTGAGCGAGCCGAGCCACAGCGGGTCCCCGGCACGGTGCTGCCCGTAGGTCTCCAGCAGGGCCTGGGCCTCGATCGGGTCCCCGAGGGTGGTGCCGGTGCCGTGCGCCTCGACCGCGTCCACCTGGTCGGAGGTGAGACGGGCGTCGGCGAGGGCCTGGCGGATGACGCGCTGCTGCGACGGCCCGTTGGGGGCGGTGAGCCCACTGCTGGCACCGTCCTGGTTGATCGCGCTGCCGCGCACCACGGCGAGCACCGGGTGCCCGTTGCGCTGCGCGTCGGACAGCCGCTCCAGCAGCAGCATGCCCGCGCCCTCGGCCCAGCCGGTGCCGTCGGCGTCCGCCGAGAAGGCCTTGCACCGGCCGTCGCGGGCGAGGCCGCGCTGGCGGCTGAAGTCGATAAAGGCGCCGGGGGTGGCCATCACCGTGACGCCGCCGGCCAGCGCGAGGGTGCACTCCTGGCGGCGCAGCGCCCGGACGGCCCAGTGCAGGGCGACCAGGGAGGAGGAGCAGGCCGTGTCGACGGTGACCGCCGGGCCCTCCAGACCGAGGGTGTAGGCGACCCGGCCGGAGGCGATGCTGCCCGAGCTGCCGGTGCCGAGGTAGCCCTCGACGCCCTCCGGCACCACGGACAGCCGGGCGGCGTAGTCGTGGTACATCACGCCGGCGAACACGCCGGTCGCGCTGCCGCGCAGCGTCCCGGGGTCGATGCCGGCCCGCTCGATGGCCTCCCAGGAGGTCTCCAGGAGCAGCCGCTGCTGCGGGTCCATGGCCAGGGCCTCGCGCGGCGAGATCCCGAAGAAGGCCGGGTCGAACTCGCCCGCCCCGTACAGGAACCCGCCCTCCCGGGTGACCGAGGTGCCGGGACGGTCCGGGTCCGGGGAGTAGAGCGCGTCGAGGTCCCAGCCGCGGTCGGTCGGGAACGCCGACACGCCGTCGCCGCCGGCGGCGACCAGCTCCCACAGGTCCTCGGGCGAGGCGACGCCACCCGGGTAGCGGCAGCTCATCGCCACGATCGCGATGGGCTCCTGATCCGCCGCCTCCACCTCGCGCAGCCGCAACCGCGTCTGGTGCAGGTCCGCGGTCACCCGCTTGAGGTAGTCGCGAAGCTTGTCCTCATTCACCACGGTGCTCCCCCGTCCGGAAGTTGTCACAAAGTCGCATACGCACGAGGTCAGAGCCCCAGCTCGTTGTCGATGAAGTCGAAGAGGTCGTCGTCACTGGCCTCGCCGAGCCGTTCGGCGACGGCCTCGCCGTCCCCCGGTCCGGGCGTCCCCCACGCGGCGAGCAGGGCCTGCAGTCGGGCGGTCAGACCGGCCCGGGCCGCGTCGTCCAGCGGGCCGGACTCCCGGGCCGCCTCCAACGCCGCCTCCAACCGGCCGAGTTCACCGAACACCGGCTCGGCGCCGCCCGGTCCGGCGGCCAGCAGCACACCGACCAGGTGCCCGGCCAGGGCGGCGGGGCTCGGGTGGTCGAACAGCAGCGTGGCCGGCAGCTGCAGGCCGGTCGCGGCGCCGAGCCGGTTGCGCAGCTCGACCGCGGTCAGCGAGTCGAAGCCCTGCTCCAGGAAGCCGCGCCCGGGGGCCACCGCGTCGGGGCCCGGGTGGCCGAGCACCGCCGCACCCTGCGCCCGGACCAGGTCGAGCAGGATCCGCTCCCGCTCCTCCGGCTCCGCGGCCGCGAGCCGCTGCCGCAGCGCGTCGGCGGCGTCGCCCGAGGCGTCCACCGTGCGCCGGGCGGCCGCCGGGACCAGGGCCCGCAGCACGGCCGGCACCGCGGCACCGGCGGACCGGGCCCGCAGCACCCGCGGGTCCAGGGCGATCGGCACCAGCACCGGCTCGCCCCCGGCCAGCGCCCGGTCGAACAGCGCCAGCCCCTGCGGCCCGGTCAGCGCCGAGACCCCGCCCTGGGCCATCCGGCGCGTCCCCGCGCCCTCCAACCGGGCGGCCATCCCGCCGGACTGCTCCCAGAGCCCCCAGGCGAGCGAGGTGGCCGGCAGCCCGTGGGCCCTCCGGTGCTGCGCGAGCGCGTCGAGGAAGGCGTTGGCCGCCGCGTAGTTCGCCTGGCCGGCGTTGCCCAGCGTACCCGCCGCCGAGGAGAACAGGACGAAGGAGTCCAGCTCCTGATCCTTCGTCAGTTCGTGCAGGTGGAGCGCGGCGTCGACCTTGGGCCGCAGCACCGCGTCCAGCCGCTCGGGCGTGAGCGAGCCGATCACGCCGTCGGCGAGCACCCCGGCCGTGTGCACCACCGCCGTGAGCGGGTGCGCGGCGGGGACGGCGGCGAGCACCTTCCCCAGCGCCTCCCGGTCGGCCGCGTCGCAGGCCGCGAAGGTGACCGTCGCGCCGAGGGCGGTGAGCTCCTCGGCCAGCTCCCGCGCCCCGTCCGCGGCGGCACCGCGGCGGCTGAGCAGGAGCAGGTGGCGCGCCCCGTGCCCGGCCACCAGGTGCCGGGCGATCAGGCCGCCGAGCGCGCCGGTGGCGCCGGTGAGCAGCACGGTCCCGTCCGGGTTCGGGGCCTTCGACGGCCCGCCCGCGGCCCCGGCCGCAGCCCCGGCCCGGACCAGCCGCGGCACCAGCAACCCGCCGCCGCGTACGGCCAGTTGCGGCTCCTCGCTCGCCAGGGCGGCGGGCAGCGCCCGGGCGGAGGCCGCCGTGCCGTCCAGGTCGACCAGGACGAACCGCCCCGGGTGCTCCGACTGCGCGGACCGCACCAGCCCCCAGACCGTGGCGGCACCCGGGTCCGGCACGGTGTCACCCTCGGCAGCGGCCGTCGCGCCCCGGGTGAGCAGCACCAGGCGGGTGCCGGCGAAGCGCTCCTCGGCGAGGAACGCCTGCACCAGCGTCAGCACCCGGAGGGCGGCGACGCGGGCGTCGTCGGCGCGGTCCGCCTGGAGGCCCTGGTGCGGGCCGTCGGCCTCGCAGGTGAGCAGCAGGACGTCGGGCGCGGCGGCCTCCAGCAGGCCGAACAGGTCGGCGTGGTGCTCCGGCACGACACCGGCGGCCGCCAGCGCCCCGGCCACGCCGAAGGCGTCCTCGCCCAGCAGCGCCCACCGGCCCCCGGCAGCGGCCGAGTCGAGGCCGTCGGCCGCCGGAGCCGACCAGGCCAGCCGGAACAGCGCGTCCTGGTGGGCCGTGCTCCCCGCCCCGGCGAGCTGCTCCCGGTCCACCGGGCGCAGCACCAGCGAGTCCACCGTCGCCACCGGACGGCCGGCGGTGTCGGCGACGGTCAGCGCGACCGCGTCACGGCCCGCCGCCGCCAGCCGCACCCGCAGTGCGGCGGCACCGGAGGCGTGCAGGGCCACCCCGCTCCAGGAGAACGGCAGCAGACCGTCGCCGGCCCGGTCCACCAGGGCGCCCAGCCCGATCGCGTGCAGGGCGGCGTCCAGCAGCGCCGGGTGCAGGCCGAACGCCGCGGCCTGGCCGGCCGCCTCCTCCGGGAGGGCGACCTCGGCGAACACCTCCCCGCCGCGCCGCCAGGCGGCCCGCAGGCCCCGGAACACCGGGCCGTAGCCGAACCCGGCCTCGGCCAGGCCCTCGTACCAGCCGTCGACGGCCACCGCCTCGGCCCCGGTCTGCGGCCAGTCCGCGAGGGCGTCTTCCGTCGGCGCGCCCACGGCCGCCGCGGTCAGCACACCGGTCGCGTGCCGCGTCCACGGGGAGTCCGTCGACCCGCGGTCCGGGCGCGAGTGGACGCTCACCGGGCGGCGCCCGTCCCCGTCCGCGCCGCCGACCAGCACCTGAACGGCGACCCCGCCCAGCTCGGGCAGCACCAGCGGCGCCGCCAGGGTCAGCTCCTCCAGGCCCGCGCAGCCGACCTCGTCCGCCGCGCGCAGCACCAGCTCGACGAACGCCGTGCCGGGCAGGATGACCGTGCCGGCGACCGCGTGCTCCGCCAGCCAGGGGTGGGTGAGGCGCGACAGGCTGCCGGTGAACAGGTGGCCGTCGCCGTCGGCCAGGGCCACCGCCGCGCCGAGCAGCGGGTGGTCCGTCCGCCCGAGCCCGAAGGCCGTCGCGTCCCCGGCCCGGCGGGCACCGACCGGCGGCCAGTAGCGCTCGCGCTGGAAGGGGTAGGTGGGCAGGTCGGTGCGGCGGGCGCCGGTGCCGGCGAAGAAGGCCGACCAGTCGACGCCCGCGCCGTGGGCGTGGGCGGTGGCCAGGGCCGTCAGCGCGGTCTGCGCCTCGGGGCGGCCGGAGCGCAGCGCCGGGGCGAAGTCGCCCTGCTCGACGCACTCCTGGGCCATGGCCGACAGGACGCCGTCGGGGCCCAGTTCGAGGTAGGTGGTGACGCCCTGGGCCTCCAGGGTCCGCATGCCGTCGAGGAACCGGACGGCCTGGCGGACGTGCCGGACCCAGTAGTCGGGCGAGCACAGGTCCTCGGCGGTGGCGACCTCGCCCGTGACGTTGGAGACGAGCGGGATGACCGGCTCGGCGTACGTCAGCCCCTCGGCGACGTTGCGGAAGTCCTCCAGCATGGCGTCCATCAGCGGGGAGTGGAAGGCGTGCGAGACGTTGAGCCGCTTGGTCTTCTCGAACTGCGCTGCGATCGCCAGGACTTCGGACTCCTCGCCCGAAATCACCGTGGACGTCGGCCCGTTGACCGCCGCGATGCCCACGTTGTCGGTCAGCAGCGGCAGGACCTCGGCCTCGGCGGCCTTCACCGCCACCATCGCACCGCCCTCGGGCAGCGCCTGCATCAGCCGGCCGCGCGCCGCGACCAGGGTGACCGCGTCGTCCAGCGAGAGCACGCCCGCCACGTGGGCGGCGGCGAGTTCGCCGACCGAGTGCCCGACCAGGACATCCGGGCGCACCCCCCAGCTCTCGTACAGCCGGAACAGCGCCACCTCGACCGCGAACAGCGCGAGCTGGGTGAACTCGGTACGCGCCAGCAGCTCGGCATCCTCGCCGAACACGACCTCCTTCAGGGGAAGTTCAGCACGCTCGCAGACCGCGTCGAAGGCCTGCGCGAACACCGGGTACGCCTCGTACAGCTCCCGGCCCATCCCCGGCCGCTGACTCCCCTGGCCCGTGAACAGGAACGCCAGCCTGCCGGAATCGGCCACGCCCTGGACCAGGCCGTCCGCGAACTCGCCCCGGGCGAGCGCGGCGAGGGCACGCCGTACCCCGTCCCGGTCGGCCGCCGTCACCACCGCGCGGTGGTCGAAGCGACCCCGCGCGACCGCGAGTGAGAAGGCGGTGTCCATCGGGTCGCCCGCCTCCTCCAGGCGGGCACGCAGGCGGAGCGCCTGGTCCCGCAGGGCGGCCTCGGTGCGGCCGGACAGCACCCACGGCAGCGGGCGGTCGCCGCTCTCGGCCTTGGGAGCGTCCTGCGGTTCGGTGGCGGGGGCCTGTTCGATGACGGCGTGGGCGTTGGTGCCGCTGAACCCGAAGGAGGAGACGGCCGCCCGGCGCGGACGGCCGGTCTCCGGCCAGGGCCGCGCCTCGGTCAGCAGCTCGACCGCGCCCGACGTCCAGTCGATGCGCGGGGACGGTTCGTTGACGTGCAGGGTCTGCGGCAGCACGCCGTGCTGCATCGCCATGACCATCTTGATGATGCCGCCGACACCGGCCGCCGCCTGGGTGTGCCCGATGTTGGACTTCAACGAGCCCAGCCAGAGCGGCTCTTCGCCGCTGCGCTCCTGCCCGTACGTGGCGAGCAGCGCCTGCGCCTCGATCGGGTCGCCGAGGGTGGTGCCCGTGCCGTGTGCCTCGACCACGTCGACCTGGTCGGAGGTGAGGCGGGCGTTGGCGAGGGCCTGCCGGATGACCCGCTGCTGGGCGGGGCCGTTCGGCGCGGTGAGGCCGTTGCTGGCACCGTCCTGGTTGATCGCGGAGCCGCGCACCACGGCCAGCACCTGGTGGCCGTGGCGCTGCGCGTCCGACAGCCGCTCCAGGAGCAGCATGCCGACGCCCTCCGACCAGCCGGTCCCGTCCGCGTCGTCCGAGAACGCCTTGCAGCGCCCGTCGGCCGAGAGCCCGCGCTGACGGCTGAACTCGACGAACGCGGCCGGGGTGGACATCACCGTCACGCCGCCGGCGAGCGCCATCGTGCACTCGCCGCTGCGCAGCGCCTGGATCGCCCAGTGCAGGGCGACGAGGGAGGAGGAGCAGGCGGTGTCGACCGTGACCGCCGGGCCCTCCAGCCCGAAGGTGTAGGCCAGCCGGCCGGAGACCACGCTGCCCGCGTTGCCCGTGCCCAGGTGGCCCTCGACGTCCTCCTCCGCGTTCGCCAGCAGCGAGGTGTAGTCGTGGTACATCACGCCGGCGAACACGCCGGTCGCGGTGCCGCGCAGTGTCGCCGGGTCGATGCCGGCCCGCTCGAAGGTCTCCCAGGACGTCTCCAGCAGCAGGCGCTGCTGCGGGTCCATGGTGACCGCCTCACGCGGCGAGATGCCGAAGAAGGCGGCGTCGAAGCGGCCCGCGTCGTGCAGGAAGCCGCCCTCGCGGGTGTAGCTCGTGCCCAGGTGCTCCGGGTCCGGGTGGTAGAGGGCGTCGAGGTCCCAGCCGCGGTCGGTCGGGAACAGCGAGATCCCGTCACCGCCCTGCGCGACCAGGCGCCACAGGTCCTCGGGCGACTGGACGCCGCCCGGGTAGCGGCAGGCCATGCCGACGATCGCGATCGGGTCGTCCTCGCCGACCACCGCCACCGGGACCGCCGAGGCCACGACCGGCGCCTCGCCCACCAACTCGTCCCGGACGAAGTCCGCCAGGACGGACGGCGTCGGGTAGTCGAACACCAGCGTCGCCGGCAGCCGCAGACCGGTCACGGCATTCATGCGGTTGCGCAGCTCGACGGCCGTCAGCGAGTCGAAGCCCAGCTCACGGAAGGCGCGCGTCAGGTCCACGGCCTCGACCGAACCGTAGCCCAGCACCTCCGCGACCTGGGTACGCACCACCTCGCGCACCGCCTCGTCCCGACGCGCCGCCGACAGGCCGAGCAGGCGCTCGGCCAGCCCACCCGCACCGGCGCTACCGGCTCCGGCGGCCGCCGTCCGGCGGCGCGGTGCGCGCACCAGCGCGCGCAGCAGCGGCGGGACCTCGCCCGTGCCGACCATCGCGGCCGCGTCCAGGTGCATCGGCACCACCAGCGCGCGGTCGGTGGTCAGCGCGCGGTCGAACAGCGCCAGACCCTCCTGCGAGCGCAGCGGCGCGACACCCGCGCGGGCCAGCCGGCGGACATCGGCCTCGCCGAGGGTGGTGGCCATGCCGCCGTCCTCCGCCCACAGGCCCCAGGCCAGCGACGTACCGGGCAGGCCCTGCGAGCGTCGGCGGGCGGCGAGGGCGTCCAGGAACGCGTTCGCCGCCGCGTAGTTGCCCTGCCCCGCCGCACCGAACACACCGGATACCGAGGAGAAGAGCACGAACGCCGACAGGTCCATCCCGGCCGTCAGCTCATCGAGGATCACCGCCGCGTCCACCTTCGGACGCAGCACGGCCTCCAGACGCTCCGGGGTCAGCGACGACACCACCCCGTCGTCCAGCACACCCGCCGTGTGGACGACCGCACTCAGCGACCGGCCCTCCAGCAGCCCGGCGACCGCGTCACGATCGGCGACGTCACACGCGACGATCTCGACCCCGGCGCCCAACTCGGTCAGTTCGTCCCGCAGTTCGACCGCGCCCGGCGCGTCCAGGCCACGGCGACTGGTCAGCAGCAGACTCCGCACCCCGTGCTCGACCACGAGGTGGCGGGCGACGAGAGAGCCAAGACCGCCCGTGCCGCCCGTGACGAGCACGGTTCCCTCACCGAGAGACACCTCACCACCGGACCCGGCGGCCCGCACGAGACGCGGCGCGAACGCCACACCCTCGCGCACCGCCACCTGCGGCTCACCGCACTCGAAGACGTCTCGCGGCAGCTCGGCGCCCGCCTCCAGATCCAGCAGCAGGAACCGGTCCGGGTTCTCCGACTGCGCGGAGCGCACCAGACCCCACACCACCGACTGCGCCAGACCCTCGACAGTCTCCCGCGCGTCCACGGCCACAGCGCCGCGCGTCACGACCACCAGACGCGAAGCGGCGAACCGCTCCTCCGCCAACCAGCCCTGCACCAGCTCCAGCGCCCGGGACGCAGCGGCGTGCACATCACCGGCCGCACCGAACTCCACCGCCACCAACGACGGCACACTCTCGCCCAACTCACCGAGATCACCCACGAGAACGACCTCGGAGGCCTCGCCCGGCACGATCTCCGCCCAGTCCACACCGAACAGCGACTCGCCACCACCGGCACCCGCCGCCGCCAACTGCCCGGCCGCCACCGGCCGCAGAGCCAGCGACTCCACCGAACCCACCGGCCGGCCCTCGGCATCCGCCAGCGTCAGCGACACCGCATCCGCACCAGCGGCCGTCAGCCGCACCCGCAGGACGTCGGCGCCCGAGGCGTGGAGCTCGACACCGGTCCACGCGAACGGCAGGTGCGCTTGGCCGTCCGCCCGGACGAACCCGCCCAGACCCACGGCCTGCACCGCCGCATCCAGCAGCGCCGGGTGCAGCCCGAACGAACGGGCATCCCCCGCCACCGACTCCGGCAACGCCACCTCTGCGAACACCTCACCACCACGACGCCAGGCCGCCCGCAGACCCTGGAACGCCGGCCCGTACCCGAGCCCCGCCTCCGCCAGACCCGCCGCGAAGGCCTCCACGTCCACCGCCTCGGCACCCGCCGGCGGCCACTCCACCAGACCCTCACCCTGGGCCGGCGACACCTCCGCCAACATGCCCGAGGCATGGCGGACCCACTCCGAGGCGCCATCGGCCCGACCGTGCACCGCCACCGAACGACGCCCGTCGGCATCGGCCGCGCCCACCGTCACCTGGACCTGCACACCACCCGACACCGGAAGCACCAACGGCACCTCCAACATCAGCTCCTCCACCGACGAGCAACCCACCTGGTCACCCGCCCGCACCGCCAGCTCCACGAAGCCGGTCCCGGGAACGATCACCGAACCCAGCACCACGTGATCCGCCAGCCACGGATGCGACTCCACCGACAACCGACCCGTGAACAGGAACCCGTCCGCATCCGCCAACGACACACCCGCACCCAGCAACGGATGATCCGCCGCACTCAGACCGGCCGCCGTCATGTCTCCGGCCGCTGCCGGGACGTGGAGCCAGAAGCTCTCGTGCTCGAAGGCGTACGTCGGCAGGTCGACCCGGCGGGCGCCGACCTGCGAGGTCAGGCTGTGCCAGTCGACGGCAGCGCCGTTCACGAAGGCCGTCGCCAGCGCGGCCACCGCCGTACGCGGCTCCGGACGCTCGGCGCGCAGCACGGGCGCGAACACGCCCTGCTCGACGCACTCCTGGCCCATCGCCGACAGCACACCGTCCGGACCCAGCTCCACGAAGGTGGAGACGCCCTCGGCCTCCAGGGTCCGCATGCCGTCCACGAACCGGACGGCCTGGCGGACGTGGCGCACCCAGTACTCCGGCGAGCACAGCTCCTCGGCCGTCGCGACCTCGCCGGTCACGTTGGAGACGACCGGGATGCGCGGCGCCGAGAAGGTCAGGCCCTCGGCGATGCGACGGAAATCGTCCAGCATCCCGTCCATCAGCGGGGAGTGGAACGCGTGCGAAACGTCCAGCCGCTTCGACTTCTCGAACTGCCCGGCAATCGCCAGGACTTCGGACTCCTCACCCGAAATCACCACCGACGTCGGCCCGTTGACCGCAGCGACGCTCACCTGAGCGGTCAGCAGCGGCAGCACCTCGGCCTCCGCAGCCCTCACCGCCACCATCGCACCACCCTCGGGCAGCGCCTGCATCAGCCGGCCACGCGCCGCGACGAGGGCGACAGCGTCGTCCAGCGACAACACACCCGCCACATGCGCGGCCGCCAGCTCACCCACCGAGTGCCCGACCAGGAAGTCCGGACGCACACCCCAGCTCTCGAACAGCCGGAACAGCGCCACCTCAACGGCGAACAACGCCACCTGCGTGAACTCGGTCCGAGCCAACACCACCGCGTCCTCGCCGACCACGACCTCCTTCAGCGGAAGTTCAGCACGCTCGCAGACCGCGTCGAAGGCCTCCGCGAACACCGGGAAGGCGTCGTACAGCTCACGCCCCATCCCGAGCCGCTGACTCCCCTGCCCCGTGAACAGGAACGCCAGCTTCCCGCCCGACACCGCGCCGTGCACCACGTGCGGGTCGGACTGGCCGTCGGCCAGGGCCCGGAGGCCGGAGACCAGGGTGTCCCGGTCCCCGCCGAGGACGACGGCCCGCTGCTCCATGACCGTGCGGGTGGTCACCAGCGAGTGCGCGACGTCCGCCACCGCGACCTCGGCGTCCGCTGCCACCAGCGCGTGCAGGCGCTCGGCCTGGCCGCGCAGGGCGAGCGCCCCGCGTGCCGTGACGACGAACGGCGTGACGGCGGCCGGAGTGTCGCGCGGCTCGACGACGACCGTGGCCGCCCGCGTCTCCGCCGGGGCCTGTTCGATGATGGTGTGGGCGTTGGTGCCGCTGATGCCGAAGGAGGAGACGGCCGCCCGGCGCGGACGCCCCGTCTCCGGCCACGGCCGGGCCTCGGTCAGCAGCTCGACCGCACCCGCGCTCCAGTCGATGTGCGGGGACGGTTCGTCGACGTGCAGGGTCTGCGGCAGCACCCCGGCCCGGATCGCCATCACCATCTTGATGACGCCCGCCACGCCGGCGGCGGCCTGCGTGTGCCCGAGGTTGGACTTCAACGAGCCCAGCCAGAGCGGCTCTTCGCCGTCGCGCTCCTGCCCGTACGTGGCCAGCAGCGCCTGCGCCTCGATCGGGTCGCCGAGCGAGGTACCGGTGCCGTGCGCCTCGACCACGTCGATCTGGTCGGAGGTGAGGCGGGCGTTGGCGAGGGCCTGGCGGATGACCCGCTGCTGCGACGGCCCGTTGGGGGCGGTGAGGCCGTTGCTGGCGCCGTCCTGGTTGACAGCCGAGCCGCGCATGACGGCCAGCACCCGGTGGCCGTTGCGCTGCGCGTCGGACAGCCGCTCGACGAGCAGCATGCCGACGCCCTCGGACCAGCCGGTCCCGTCCGCCGCCGCGGCGAAGGACTTGCAGCGTCCGTCGGCCGCCAGGCCGCGCTGCTTGCTGAACTCGATGAAGGTGCCGGGGGTGGCCATGACGGTCACGCCGCCCGCGAGGGCCATCGTACACTCACCGTTGCGCAGCGCCTGCGCGGCCAGGTGGAGCGCGACCAGGGAGGAGGAGCAGGCCGTGTCGACGGTGACCGCCGGGCCCTCCAGCCCGAAGGTGTAGGCCAGCCGGCCGGACAGGACGCTGCCCGCGTTGCCGGTGCCCAGGTACCCCTCGACCTCCTCGGGGATGGTCTGCAGGCGCGCGGCGTAGTCGTGGTACATCACGCCGGCGAACACGCCGGTCGCGCTGCCGCGCAGCGTCGCCGGGTCGATGCCGGCCCGTTCGAAGGCCTCCCAGGACGTCTCCAGCAGCAGCCGCTGCTGCGGGTCCATCGCCAGCGCCTCACGCGGGCTGATGCCGAAGAACACCGGGTCGAACGCGTCGGCGTCGTGCAGGAAGCCGCCCTCACGGGTGTACGTCGTGCCCGAGCGGACGGAGTCCGGGTCGAAGAGACCGTCGACGTCCCAGCCGCGGTTGGTCGGGAAGAACGAGATGCCGTCGCCGCCGTCGAGCACGAGCTGCCAGAGGTCCTCGGGCGACTGGACGCCGCCCGGGTAGCGGCAGGCCATGCCGACGATCGCGATCGGCTCGTCGTCCCCGGCGGAGGCCGTCCGGGCCTTGACGACCGCGGTGGCCGCGGCCGGGGCGAGGTGGCCGAGCAGTTCGGCGTGCAGGTGGTCGGACAGCGCGGTCGGGTTCGGGTAGTCGAAGACCAGCGTGGCCGGCAGCCGCAGGCCGGTGGCCGCGTTGAGGCGGTTGCGCAGCTCGACGGCGGTCAGCGAGTCGAAGCCCAGCTCACGGAAGGCCCGGTTCGCGTCCACCGCGTCGGCGGACGGGTAGCCCAGGGCCGTCGCGGCGTTGTCTCGGACCAGGTCCAGCAGGGCGCGGTGCTGCTCCTCGGCCGGCAGGGCGCTCAGCTGCCCCACCAGCGTGGCGGCGGAACCGCTGCTGACGGCGACCTTGCGGCGGCGGGGCGCACGCACCAGCGCGCGCAGCAGCGACGGGACGTCACCCGAACCGACCATCGCGGCCGCGTCCAGGTGCATCGGCACCACCAGCGCACGGTCGATGGTCAGCGCGCGGTCGAACAGGGCCAGACCCTCCTGGGAGCGCAGCGGGGCGACACCCGCGCGGGCCAGGCGCCGGATGTCCGCGTCGCTCAGGGCGGCGGACATGCCGCCGTCCTCGGCCCACAGGCCCCAGGCCAGGGACGTGCCCGGCAGGCCGTTGGCCCGTCGGCGGGCGGCGAGGGCGTCCAGGAACGCGTTCGCCGCCGCGTAGTTGCCCTGACCCGCCGCACCGAACACACCGGACGCCGAGGAGAAGAGCACGAACGCCGACAGGTCCATCCCGGCCGTCAGCTCATCGAGGATCACCGCCGCATCCACCTTCGGACGCAGCACGGCCTCCAGCCGCTCCGGGGTCAGCGACGACACCACACCGTCGTCCAGCACACCCGCCGTGTGGACGACCACGCTCAGTGCGTGCTCGGCCAGCAGGTCGGCCACGGCCTGCCGGTCACTCACATCACAGGCCGCAATGGCGACCTGTGCACCGAGCCCGGTCAGTTCATCCCGCAGGTCGATCGCGCCCGGCGCGTCCAGGCCACGGCGGCTGGTCAGCAGCAGGCTCCGCACGCCGAGGTCGGCCACCAGGTGCCGGGCCACCAACGAGCCCAGACCGCCCGTGCCACCAGTAACCAGCACCGTGCCCTCGCCCAGCGACACTTCGCCACCGGACCCGGCGGCCCGGACGAGACGCGGCGCGAACGCCACGCCCCCGCGCACCGCGACCTGCGACTCTCCGCACTCGAAGACGTCTCGCGGCAGCTCGGCGCCCGCCTCCAGGTCCAGCAGCACGAACCGGTCCGGGTTCTCCGACTGCGCGGAGCGCACCAGACCCCACACCACCGACTGCGCCAGGCCCTCGACAGTCTCCCGCCCGTCGACGGCCACTGCGCCACGCGTCACGACCACCAGCCGCGAAGCCGCGAACCGCTCCTCCGCCAACCAGCCCTGCACCAGCTCCAGCGCCCGAACCGCAGCGGTGTGCACATCACCGGCCGCACCGAACTCCACCGCCACCAACGACGGCACACTCTCGCCCAACTCACCGAGATCACCCACGAGAACGACCTCGGAGGCCTCGCCCGGCACGATCTGCGCCCAGTCCACACCGAACAGCGACTCGGCGCCACGACTGCCCGCCGCCGCCAACTGCCCGGCCACCACCGGCCGCAGAGCCAGCGAATCCACTGCACCCACCGGCCGGCCCTCGGCATCCGCCAGCGTCAGCGACACCGCATCCGTCCCGGCGGCCGCCAGCCGTACCCGCAGCGCACCCGCGCCCGAGGCGACGAGCGACACACCCGACCACGCGAACGGAAGACGACCCGCCCCCGCATCCGACACCAAACCGCCGAGACCGACCGCGTGCAACGCCGCATCCAGCAAAGCCGGGTGCAGACCGAACCCGGCCGCCTCCCCCGCCACCGCCTCCGGCAACGCCACCTCGGCGAACACCTCACCGCCACGACGCCACGCCGCCCGCAGACCCTGGAACACCGGGCCGTACCCGAACCCGACGCCCTCCATCGCGCCGTAGAAACCGTCCAGATCCACCGCCTCGGCACCCGCCGGCGGCCACTCCACCAGACCCTCACCCTCGGCCGACGAACCCTCCGCCAACACACCCGAGACATGACGGGTCCAGACGCCGTCCTCGCCGGCACTCTCGGCCCGCGAGTGGACGGTCACCGAATGACGGCCCTCGCCGTCCGCCGTACCCACCCGGACCTGAACCTGCACACCACCGGACTCCGGCAGCACGAGCGGAGCCTCCAGCGTCAGCTCCTCCACCGACGAGCAACCCACCTGGTCACCCGCCCGCACCGCCAGCTCCACGAAACCGGTCCCCGGAACGATCACCGAACCCAGCACCACGTGATCCGCCAGCCACGGATGCGACTCCACCGACAACCGACCCGTGAACAGGAACCCGTCCGCATCCGCCAACGACACACCCGCACCCAGCAACGGATGATCCGCCGCACCCAGGCCCAGCGACGCGATCTCGCCCAGCCAGCCCGACGCCACCGCCGGCCAGTACCGCTCGCGCTGGAACGCGTACGTCGGCAGCTCAACCCGCCGAGCACCCGATCCGGCGAAGAACGAGGTCAGGTCCAGCTCGGCGCCGTTGACGTGCGCGACCGCCAGAGCGGTGACTGCGGACGGCACCTCCGCGCGGTCGCGGCGCAGCGAGGCGGTGAACTCACCGCCGTCGAGGCACTCCTGGCCCATGGCCGACAGCACGCCGTCCGGGCCCAGCTCGACGAAGGTGGTGACGCCCTCGGCTTCGAGCGTCCGCATGCCGTCCAGGAACCGGACGGCCTGGCGGACGTGCCGCACCCAGTACTCGGGCGAGCACAGCTCCTCGGCCGTCGCAACCTCGCCGGTCACGTTGGAGACCACCGCGATCTGCGGAGCCGCGTACGTCAGGCCCTCGGCGACGCGACGGAAGTCCGCCAACATGCCGTCCATCAACGGCGAGTGGAACGCGTGCGAGACGGTCAGACGCTTGGTCTTCCCGAACTGCGCAGCAATGGCCAAAACTTCGGACTCCTCGCCCGAAATCACCACCGACGTCAGACCGTTGACCGCCGCGACGCTCACGCCACCGGTCAGCAGCGGCAGCACCTCGGCCTCCGCAGCCTTGACCGCGACCATCGCACCACCCTCGGGCAGCGCCTGCATCAGCCGACCACGCGCCGCGACGAGGGCGACAGCGTCGTCCAGGGTGAGGACGCCCGCCACGTGCGCGGCCACCAACTCACCGATCGAGTGCCCGACCAGGAAGTCCGGGCGCACCCCCCAGCTCTCGTACAGCCGGAACAGCGCCACCTCAACGGCGAACAACGCCACCTGCGTGAACTCGGTCCGAGCCAATACCGCCGGGTCGTCACCGAACACCGCTTCCCGCAGCGGCAGTTCCACCCGCGCACACACCGCGTCGAACGCGTCGGCGAACACCGGGAAGGCGTCGTACAGCTCACGCCCCATCCCCGGCCGCTGACTCCCCTGCCCCGTGAACAGGAACGCCAGCTTCCCGCCCGCGGCCACGCCCCGGACGAGTCCGGGCCGGTCCGTCTGCTCGACCAGGGCGGTCAGGCCGTCCAGGAGGGCGGTACGGCTGTCGCCGAGCAGGACGGCGCGGTGCTCGTGGTGGGTGCGGGTGGCGGCGAGGGAGTAGGCGAGGTCCGCGACCGAGAGGTCCGGCCGGGCCTGCAGGTGGGCGCGGAGGCGGCCGGCCTGCGCGGCGAGGGCGGCCTCGCTACGGCCCGACAGGGCCCAGAGCGCGGGCTCGGAGCCGCGCGACGGCGCCGTCCCCTCATCCGTCCCGGCAGGCTCGACGGCGGCCTGCTCGAGGATGACGTGGGCGTTGGTGCCGCTCATGCCGAAGGAGGAGATACCGGCCCGGCGCGGCGCACCGGTCACGGGCCAGTCGCGGGCCTCGGTGAGCAGCGCGACGGCCCCGGAGGACCAGTCGACGTGCGGAGTGGGCTCGTCCACGTGCAGGGTCCGCGGCAGCACGCCGTGCTGCATCGCCATGACCATCTTGATCACGCCA
Source organism: Kitasatospora sp. NPDC004799 (assembly GCF_040609095.1). Classification (NCBI taxonomy): domain Bacteria; kingdom Bacillati; phylum Actinomycetota; class Actinomycetes; order Kitasatosporales; family Streptomycetaceae; genus Kitasatospora; species Kitasatospora sp. NPDC004799. Next base: position 6,671 of record NZ_JBEXJK010000080.1, on the reverse strand, counting down.
CCGACGCCGGAGGCCGACTGGGTGTGCCCGAGGTTGGACTTCAACGAGCCCAGCCAGAGCGGCTCTTCGCCGCCGCGCTCCTGCCCGTACGTGGCGAGCAGCGCCTGCGCCTCGATCGGGTCGCCCAGCCGGGTACCCGTCCCGTGCGCCTCCACCGCGTCGACCTCACCGGCGGTCAGGCCGGCGTTGGCGAGGGCCTGCCGGATGACGCGCTGCTGCGCGGGGCCGTTCGGCGCCGTCAGGCCGTTGCTCGCACCGTCCTGGTTGATCGCCGAACCGCGCACGACGGCGAGCACGGGGTGCCCGTGGCGCTGCGCGTCGGAGAGGCGCTCCAGCAGGAGCATGCCCGCGCCCTCGCCCCAGCCCGTGCCGTCCGCGGCGGCCGCGAACGGCTTGCAGCGGCCGTCCGCCGCCAGTCCGCCCTGCTTGCTGAACTCCACGAAGGTGCCGGGGGTGGACATCACGACGACACCGCCGGCGAGCGCCATCGTGCACTCGCCGTTGCGCAGCGCCTGGGCCGCCAGGTGGAGCGCCACCAGCGAGGAGGAGCAGGCGGTGTCGACGGTGACCGCCGGGCCCTCCAGCCCGAAGGTGTAGGCCAGGCGGCCGGAGACGACGCTGGCGGCGGTGCCGGTGGCGAGGTGTCCCTCGGTCGACTCCTGCCCGGCCAGCAGGGCGGCGTAGTCCTGGCTGTTGGTGCCGGCGAAGACGCCGGTCGCCGTGCCGCGCAGCGAGGCGGGGGTGATGCCGGCCCGTTCGAGGGCCTCCCAGGAGGTCTCCAGCAGCAGGCGCTGCTGCGGGTCCATCGCCAGCGCCTCGCGCGGGCTGATGCCGAAGAACGCCGGGTCGAACTCGCTCGCGCCGTGGAGGAATCCGCCGGTGCGCGCGTAGGAGGTGTCCGGTCGGCCGCCGAGGGCGCCGCCCAGGCCGCGGAGGTCCCAGCCGCGGTCGGTCGGGAAGTCCCCGACGGCGTCGGTGCCGTCGAGCACGAGCTGCCAGAGGTCCTCGGGCGACTGGACACCGCCGGGGTAGCGGCAGGCCATGCCGACGATGGCGATCGGCTCGTCGTCGGCGGCCGTGCGGACGGCGGGTGCGTCCGGCTCGGCGTCGAGGGTGCCGGTGCCGAGGAGTTCGGCGCCGAGGTGGGCGCCGAGGGCCGCGGCGGTGGGGTGGTCGAAGACCAGGGTGGCGGGCAGGCTCAGGCCGGTGGCCGCGTTCAGGCGGTTGCGCAGCTCGACGGCGGTCAGCGAGTCGAAGCCGAGGTCCTTGAAGGCCCGCGCGGGGTCGACGGCGTCCGCGCCGGCGTGTCCGAGGACGGCGGCGACGGCGTCGCGCACCAGCTCCTCCAGGACGCGGCCGCGGTCCAGCGGGGAGAGGCCCGCGACGCGCGCGGCCCAGGGGGAGACGGCCTCGGCCGGGCCGTCATCCCGGGTGGCGGCGGCCGGCAGGCGGCGGACGTCCGGGAGGTCCGCGATCAGCGGGCGCGCGCGGAGCGCGGTGAAGGCGGGGGCGAAGCGCGCCCAGTCCACGTCGGCGACGGTCAGCGCGGTCTCGTCGTGGTCGAGGGCGTGCGCCAGGGCGGCGATCGCCAGCTCGGGGGCCATCACGGGCAGGCCGCGGCGGCGCAGCTGCTCCTCCGCGTCGTCCTCGGCGGCCATGCCGCCGTCCGCCCAGGGGCCCCAGGCGATCGCCGTCGCGGCCAGGCCGCGGGCGCGGCGCGCCTCGGCCAGGGCGTCCAGGTAGGCGTTGGCGGCCGCGTAGGCGGCCTGGCCGCCGCTGCCCCAGACGCCGGAGATCGAGGAGAAGAGGACGAAGGCGTCCAGCTCGGTGTCGCCGAGCAGCTCGTCCAGGTGGGCGGCGCCGCCGACCTTGGCGGCCAGGACGTCGGCGAACTCCTCGGGCCGCGCGTCGGGGAGCAGCGCCAGGTGGTTGACGCCGGCGGTGTGGACGACGGCGTTCACGGGGTGCTCGGCCAGCAGCGCCGCGACGGCCGTACGGTCGGCGACGTCGCAGGCCGCGACGGTCACCCGGACACCCAGGGCGGTCAGCTCGTCCCGCAGCTCGACCGCGCCCGGGACGTCCAGGCCCCGACGGCCGGCCAGCACCAGGTGCTCGGCACCGTTGCCCGCCAGCCACCGCGCCACGTGCGCGCCCAGCGCCCCCGTCCCACCCGTGACCAGCACCGTGCCGCGCGGCGACCACGCACCGGCCACCGCACCCGCAGCCGACGCCGACGCACGGACCAGACGGCGGACGAACACGCCCGACGCCCGCACCGCGACCTGGTCCTCGCCACCGACACCCGCCAGCACGGCCACCAGACGACCCTGCGCACGCCCGTCCAGCACCTCGGGCAGGTCCACCAGACCGCCCCAGCGCTCCGGCGCCTCCAGGGCCACCACCCGGCCCAGACCCCACACCTGCGCCTGCACCGCGGCCCGCACCCGGTCCGCGCGACCGGTCGACACCGCACCCGACGTCGCCAGCCACAGCGGCGCCACGACACCCGCGTCACCCAGCGCCTGCACCAGGGCGAGGCTGTCGGCCAGCCCGGCGGTCAGCACGGAGTGCTCGGGGTGGGATCCGGCGCCCAGCGCGAGCAGCGACAGCACGCCGCCCAGCGCGGCCGGGTCCGCCACGGCGTCGCGCAGCCGCTCGGCCAGCGCGTCCCGGCCGGGCCCGCCCGCGGGGACGGGGAGCCGGAGGACGTGTGCGCCGCCTCTCTCCAGGGCCCCGGCGACGGCGCCGGTCCAGGTGTCCTCGGGCCCGCCGTCCGGGTGGACGAGCAGCCAGGTGCCGGTGAGGGCACCGGACGGCAGGTCGGTCAGCGGGTTCCACACGGTGCGGTAGCGCCAGCCGTCCACGGTGGAGCGGGCGCGGCGCCGCCGGTGCCAGTGCGAGAGGACGGGCAGGGCGGGCGCGAGCGCGTCCGCCGAGGCGTCCAGGTCGTCCGAGTCCAGGTCCAGGGCGGTGGCGAGCGAGCGGAGGTCCTGTTGCTCGACGGCCTCCCAGAACGCCGAGTCCGCGCCGTCGGCCGGGGCGGACACGCCCTCGGCGGACGTCGGCACGGCGGTGCGGCCGGTCTCCAGCCAGAACCACTCGTGCTGGAAGGCGTAGGTCGGCAGGTCGACGGGCCGGGTGTCCGGGCCGACGAGGAGAGCCCGCCAGTCGACCGCCGCGCCGTGCACGTACGCGGTGGCGAGCGCGGTCAGCGCGGTCCGGACCTCGGGGCGCCCGGCCCGCAGGGCGGGGACGAAGACGCCGCCCTCGCCCAGTGCGGACAGGACGCCGTCCGGGCCGAGCTCGACGAAGACGGAGACGCCCTGGGCCTCCAGCGTCCGCATGCCGTCGGCGAAGCGGACGGCCTGGCGGACGTGCCGGACCCAGTACTCGGGGGAGCACAGCTCCTCGGCGGTCGCGAGTTCACCGGTCACGTTGGAGACGACCGGGATGCGCGGCGCCGAGAAGGCCAGGCCCTCGGCGACGCGGCGGAACTCCGCCAACATGCCGTCCATCAGCGGCGAGTGGAACGCGTGCGAGACGTTGAGCCGCTTGGTCTTCTCAAACTGACCGGCGATCGCCAGGACTTCGGACTCGTCGCCCGAAATCACCACGGACGTCGGCCCGTTGACCGCCGCGATGCTCACGCCGTCGGTCAGCAGCGGCAGCACCTCGGCCTCGGCCGCCTTGACCGCCACCATCGCGCCACCCTCGGGCAGCGCCTGCATCAGCCGGCCACGCGCCGCCACCAGAGCCACCGCGTCGTCCAGCGACAGCACACCCGCCACGTGCGCGGCGGACAGCTCACCGATCGAGTGCCCGACCAGGAAGTCCGGCCGCACCCCCCAGCTCTCGAACAGCCGGAACAGCGCCACCTCAACCGCGAACAGCGCCGGCTGCGTGAACTCGGTCCGGGACAGCACCGAAGCATCCTCGCCGAACACCGCCTCCTTCAGCGGCAGTTCCACCCGAGCGCACACCGCGTCGAAGGCCTCCGCGAACACCGGGAAGGCCTCGTACAGCTCACGCCCCATCCCGAGCCGCTGACTCCCCTGCCCCGTGAACAGGAACGCCGTCCGCGCCTCGTCCGCCGTCCCGCGCGCCGCCACCGGGTCGTCCGACCCCTCGGCGAAGGCGTGCAGCGCTCGCTCGGCCGCGTCCGGGCCGTCGACCAGCAGCACCGCCCGGTGTTCCAGGGAGGCCCGCGACGCCGCCAACGAGGCGGCCACGGAGGCCGAGTGGGCCTCGGGGTGCGCACCGATGTGGTCGCCGAGGCGCCGGGCCTGGGCGCGCAGCGCCTTCTCGGTGCGCGCGGACAAGACCCACGGGACGGGCCCGGCGGCCGGGAGCGCGCCGGGGCCGGCGGCGGGGCCGGGCTCGTCGGTGTCGGCGGCCGGGGCGGCCTCGACGACGGCGTGCGCGTTGGTGCCGCTGACGCCGAACGCGGACACGCCGGCCCGGCGCGGGTGCCCGGTCTCCGGCCAGTCCCTGGCCTCGGTCAACAGCTCGACCGCGCCCGCCTCCCAGTCCACCTTCGGCGACGGCTCGTCCACGTGCAGGGTCTTCGGCAGCACCCCGGCCCGGATCGCCAGGACCATCTTCATCACGCCCGCCACGCCGGCGGCGGCCTGGGTGTGCCCGAGGTTCGACTTGAGCGAGCCGAGCCACAGCGGCTGCCCCTCCGGCCGGTCCTGGCCGTAGGTGGCGAGCAGCGCCTGCGCCTCGATCGGGTCGCCGAGGACCGTGCCGGTGCCGTGCGCCTCGACCGCGTCGACCTGGTCGCCGGTGAGGCGGGCGTTGGCGAGGGCCTGGCGGATGACCCGCTGCTGGGCGGGGCCGTTGGGGGCGGTGAGGCCGTTGCTGGCACCGTCCTGGTTGACGGCGGTGCCGCGCACCACGGCCAGCACCGGGTGCCCGAGGCGGCGGGCGTCGGACAGCCGCTCCAGCAGGAGGATGCCGACGCCCTCGGACCAGCCGGTGCCGTCGGCGCCCGCCGCGAAGGACTTGCAGCGGCCGTCGGCGGCCAGGCCGCGCTGGCGGCTGAACTCGATGAAGGTGTCGGGCGTGGCCATCACGGTCACGCCGCCGGCGAGGGCGAGCGAGCACTCGCCGCCGCGCAGCGACTGGACGGCCAGGTGCAGGGCGACCAGCGAGGACGAGCACGCGGTGTCGACGGTGACGGCCGGTCCCTCCAGGCCGAAGGAGTACGCGAGGCGGCCGGAGACCACGCTGCCGGCGTTGCCGGTCAGCAGGTGCCCCTCCAGGCCCTCGGGCACCTCGCGGAGCGACGAGGCGTAGCCCGAGGAGGCGGCGCCGACGAAGACGCCGGCCTGGCTGCCCTTCAGCGCGACCGGGTCGATGCCCGCCCGTTCGAAGGCCTCCCAGGAGGTCTCCAGCAGCAGCCGCTGCTGCGGGTCCATGGCCAGCGCCTCACGCGGCGAGATCCCGAAGAAGTCCGCGTCGAAGCGGCCCGCGTCGGCGAGGAAACCGCCCTCGCGGGAGTAGGTGGTCCCGTGGTTCGCCGGGTCCGGGTGGTAGACGCCCTCGGTGTCCCAACCGCGGTCCTCGGGGAACACCGAGATCGCGTCCGCGCCGTCGGCGACCAGCCGCCACAGCTCCTCGGGGGTGCGCACCCCGCCGGGGAAGCGGCAGCTCATCGCGACGATCGCGATCGGCTCCCGGGAGGCGGCCTGGAGGTGCCGGTTCTGCTGCCGGAGTCGCTCGGTCTCCTTCAGGGACGCCCGAAGCGCCTCAAGCATCTTGTCGTTGGACGAGGCCATCATGAGCTCCACACTTCTCGCGAAAATCGTCAGGAATCGGAATCGGTGTTCTCGAACGCCATCTGGATCAGGCTGTCGACGTCCATGTCGTCGATGGCCGCCGCGCCCTCCTCTCCGTCCGAGCCGTCCGATTCCTGGACGTCGTCGTGCAAACCGGCGATATCCAGCAGGGTTTCCAGCACTCCGGCCTCCCGGAGTCGGGACAGCGGGACCGTGGCCAGCGCCTGGCGGATCCGCGCCTCCCCGCCCTCGGGGCCGGCCGCGTCACCGCCCGCCGGGAACAGTTCCGCGGTGAGGTGTTCGGCGAGCGCCCTCGGCGTGGGGTGGTCGAAGACCAGCGTGGCCGGGAGGCGGTGGCCGGTGGCCGCGGTGAGCTGGTTCCGCAGCTCGACCGCGGTGAGGGAGTCGAATCCGAGGTCCTTGAACGAGCGGTCGGCCTTCACCTCGGCCGCCGAGGCGTGCCCGAGGGCCTCCGCGACGGTGCCGCGGACCAGGTCGAGCAGCGACTGCCGCCGCTCCCCGTCGGTCAACCCGCCGAGCCGGGCGCGCAGTTCGGCCGCCGCGTCGTCGGCCCCGCCACCCTGGCCGCCCTCACCGGCCTGACCGGCCGCCAGGGCCGACTGGACCTCCGGCAGGTCCCCGATCAGCGGGCTCCGCCGCAGCGCGGTGTAGCCGGGGGCGAAGCGCTCCCAGTCGACGTCGGCCACGGTGACCGCCGGCTGTCCGCCGCCGATCGCCCCGGCCAGCGCCTCGGTCGCCAACTCCTGCGCCATGCCGTGCAGTCCACGACGACGCAGCTGCTCCTCCGCGTCGGCCTCGGCCGCCATCCCGGAGCCCGCCCAGGGGCCCCAGGCGATCGCCGTCGCGGCCAGGCCGCGGGCGCGGCGCGCC